>DASZNX010000051.1:0-10901 GCA_035551075.1 Gemmatimonadales bacterium
GTACCGGCAGTATGTCCGCCTGCGCACGCGCGAGCGGCCCTCATGAAACCCGCTGCCTCGTCTGCCTCATCCGACTCCGCGCGGGCTCAGCGCCGCATCTCGCGGCCGACTGGTTCCCCGCCGGGCAATGGACGCGTCCGGCATTCGCGCGGAGGTCCGTTGCGGGTGTTGATGATCACGAGTGAGTGGCCGGACCCGGGCGCGGCGGCCACGACCAATTTCATTCGGCGGCAGGCCGAATTTCTCAGCGCCGCCGGCGTGTCGGTCGACGTGTTTGCATTCCGCGGCCACAAGCGGCCTCTCAACTATCTGGCCGCATGGACCAAGATCTGGCCGAAGATCGACCGGAGCCGGTACGACGTGGTCCACGCGCAGTTCGGCCAGAGCGGCCTACTCGCCCTTCCCCGCCGTTTGCCCCTCGTCGTCACGCTGCGCGGCAGCGATCTGCTCGGCATTGTGAGCGATCGCCGCGGCCGGCACACGTTGCGCGGCCGCTTTTTGCAGAGCGCGACTAAGCTCGTCGCGCGTAAGGCGGATGCGGTGATCGTCGTCTCCGAGCACATGCGCGACCATCTCCGCACCCGGGCGCCTGTGCACGTCATTCCATCCGGGATCGACCTCGACCGGTTCAAGGCGATGCCGCAGGACGAGGCTCGCCGCTTACTCGGCTTTGATCCTCAGGCAAAGCTCGTGCTGTTCGTCGGACGGACCCATCAGGCGAGAAAACGCTACGCGCTCGCGCAGAAGGCTGTCGACCTGCTCAACGATCGGTTGCCCGCGAAGCTCGTCGTCGCCTGGGGTGTGCCGCACGACAAGATTCCGCTCTACATGAGCGCGGCCGACGTACTGGTCGTGACGTCGATGCAGGAAGGGTCGCCCAACGTCGTGAAGGAAGCGCTCGCGTGTGATCTTCCGGTGGTTTCGGTCGCCGTGGGCGACGTGCCCGAGCGCCTGCGCGGCGTGGCGGGGACAGAGGTGTGCGTGGACGATCGGCCTGAAACCATCGCCGCCGCGCTCGAGCGCGTGTTGCGCCGCGGCGGCCGGATCGACGGCCGCTCCGCCGTTCAGCAGCTCGACGAACGGCTACTCACAGACCGCGTCATCGAGGTGTACCGCTCGGTGCTGAGGAAACGGTCAGCAAAAAGGTCTTGAACAACCCGGTCACGGGCACGCTCACCGAATCGCCCGTGAATGTCCCACTCACAACTGGTTTCCCAAAGACGTTCTGTACGTCGCGGAGCTCGTACTGCTGGCCGTTCTCCAGGACGCCGGACAGCCCCACGGTCACGGCCGGCAGCAATCCCAGGTTATAGATGGCGACGTGCGCGCGGCCCCGCTCATAGCGGTTCGGCCGCACGAACACCGTCGGCCCTGGAAGCGAACGAGGCAATTCGTAGTACACATTGGCGCGCTCGAGAGGAGGAAGCGTCGCCAGACCGATCGCTGTGACGAGCTGCTTCGCGCCGCCGAACGTATTGTTCTCCACTCGCAGGCTCGTCCAAGTGCCCGCCCCAATCTTCAACGCGATTTCACCACCCCACATAAAGTTGCCGCGCGCGACCACGTCCCCGTTGACGACCGCGCCGTAGCCGAGCCGCAAGTTCTCGCCAACCAATGCGGGGAAAAACAGCAGGTTATCGGTGACTTCCATGCCGCTCATCGGCACATCGCTGCCCACGATGATGTTGCCTTTCGCTTTGTAGCGGCGCGAAATCGTGCCGTTGTTGAAGGAGATGTTCCCCGCGATGTGAATGTTGTGCTGTGGTGGATTGTGCGCGGTCGCATAGGCGTGGATGCCGTACGCCAGGTTTTCGAAGAACACGTTGTCGGCGAGCAGTTTCGTCCCGCGCTCGTTATGCACGTATACGCCGTGGTCCTGATTCTCGTGCGTCCCGTTGTGGTAGACGATGCAGCCGTACACTTCGGCGTTTTCGCCGGGCGTCCAGAAGCTGATGCCCATGCTGCCGGCGTTGTGAATGATGAGGTTGATGAACTTGCCGTTATTGGTCTGCGCCTGGAGACCGTAGGTCGTCGGGACCGACTGCATGATCTCGAATCCCCAAAACCACAGGTCCGACCCTTGGGCGAAGAGCGTCCCGTCGATCGTCGCCCGCTCGCCGAGCGCCTGGCGGAAAATGATCGGGCGGTCGGGCGCACCAGCCAGATTCGTCCGAAATTCGCCGCGGTAGCGGCCGCCGTGCAACCAGACCGTGTCGCCCGGCTGGATCTTGCCGGCCGCGCCCGAGAGCGCTGTCGCGAGATCCCAGGGGCGTTGAAGCGTGCCCGCGCCTGACGCTTTGCCGGTTGGTGAAACGTGAAACGACGTCGTGGGGCGGTGAGGAGCTGTGGTTGGTCCAAGAGACAGCGTCAGGATCGTGAACAGCCAGGATAGGCGGTTGGGCACGTTCGTTACTACCCACAGCGGCAGGTAGTCGTTCGGATCAACTCGAAGACTCTTAGAAACAAGTAACCCGGAGCCAACCTGCGCCCCGGGCTACCTGTCACGGTAAATCAATCCTGCTGAAGCCTACTGCGGAATAACCTCAAAGGCATCGAAGTTCGGACCCGTCTTTGGCGGCGTCGGCGTCGTGCGGCCGATGCGCGCGGGAGGATTGACGCCCCCCATCGGGATCGAAATCGAACCGCCATTGAACGTACCGCTCGTGACCGCGCCGCCGAACATGTCCTGCACGTTGCGGACTTCGTACTTCTGGCCCGCGCGGAGCACGCTACTGAGGTTCACGCTGATGCTGGCCTGCGAACCCCAGTTGTAGACCACCACGGTGGCGCGTCCCGGCTCATACTTGTTCGGGCGCACGAACACCTTCGTGCCACTCGGCACATCGGCTGGCGCCTGGTCGGTTGAGCCCAGGCCTGTCGCCTGCTTCCAACTCGCGAGCGACAGCGCCGTGCCTGCCTGCGTACGCCATGCAGAGGCGGTTGCCTGGCGGTAATAGTTGTTTCCGGACCACGCAAAGCTGCCCGGGGCGTTGAGCAGGCTCACCATGTCGGCCGAGCCGCCCATCATGTTGCCCTGCACCGTCGCGGTCTGCCATTGACCGACCACGAAGGCGGTGCCGCCACCCCAGACCGTATTGCCGGTGACTACGACGTCGTTGTTCGCCGCCGTGTACCCGACGCGCAAGTTCTCACCCGCGTTCCCCGAGAAGTAGAGCAGATTGTCCTTCGCCTGCATCCCTTCGTCCGGCGAGTCGGCGCCGATGATGATGTTGCCCTTCGCAGCGTACACCGTAGAAATCGTGCCGTTGTTGAAGGCGATGTTGCCGATCACGTGCACGTTCCGCTGCGTTCCATCGGTCGGACCGGCATACACGTGAATGCCGTACGCCAGGTTGTTGAAGAACACGTTGTCCATGATGAGCTTGGTGCCGCTCATGTTGTGGACGTACGTGCCGTGGTCCAGGTTCTCGTGCGTCCCGTTGTTGTACACGATGTTGCCGTACAGCTCGGCGTCCACCGCCTCGTCCCAGAACGTGATGCCCTGCTGGGCCGCGTCGTGCACGATCATGTTGATGTACTTCTGACGCGCGCCGCGCGACTCGAGGCCGGGCAGTCGGTCGTTGGGCGTCGAACGCATGACCTCGAATCCCCAGAACCAGGTATCGGCGCCGTCGGCGCGCAGCGTGCCGTCGATCGTGGCGCGCTCGCCGGGATACCCGCGGAACACGATCGGCCGGCCCTGCGCACCCGCCAGCTCGGTGCGGAAGTTCCCGCTGTAGGTGCCGGCGCGGAGCCAGACGGTATCACCCGCCTGGATCTTCCCGTTGCCGCCGGCCATCGCCGTCGTCAGGTCCCAGGGCTTGCCGACGCTACCGTCACCCGCGCTCGAACCCGAGGGCGAGACGTAATAGCCCGCATGGGTAGTCGGCTTGGGATCAGGGGTCGGAGTCGTGGTCGTATCAGGAGGGGTCGGGACGCCAATCGTACGCTCAACCGAACACGCGGCAAGCGCGGCGGCTGCACCGAGCACCCAGAAATTCTTCGCCAGCCTGTGAGACAGCTTAAATGCGGTCGACATCAGATCTACTCCTTTCGGCTACCGTGAGTTAAGCACCCCCACGGTAAGGGAGTAGACCTGAAGCGGCAATAGGATTAGGCCAAAGTGGCCCTAAGGACTAGTACTGACGGGAATATCGCCTAATTGACGTCTGCATGGTCCGATTTGTGCGAAGTGAGAGGGCGCAGTTTCGGAGAATTGGGTGACAATCGGTGGACCCTGCGAGGGCGAACTCGCGGGAGTAGCTCAGAGAGAGCGCCGGGGATACCACCTCGGAGGTCGCGGCTTCAACACCGCCTCCCGCTCCTCGCCTTCAGCAGGGCCGCCGGTTGCGGCCCGACACTTCGAAAGGAACGGTTGGTCTGTTACAGCGTCCTTCCCGAATAGCGCGCTACGGCATCCGCACCGCGATCGTTGCGGGGCTGGTGTGGCTGGCCGCCTGTCCGCACTCGATCACCGAATCGGCGTTCGTGCTATCCGTCGCGCCACCGAGTGCGAATCTCTTCGTGAATGACAATCTGCAGCTCACGGCGACGCTAAAAGATCAGAGTGGCAACCCCGTAGCGGCGACTTTCGCCTGGACGAGCGACAACCCCTCTGTCGCGTCCGTCGATGCAACTGGTCTGGTTCACGGGCTCGCTGCCGGCTCTGCGAAAATTGTGGCCGCGGCGCAGGGACAGGAAGCAGTGGCCGTTCTTACCGTGAAGGTGGACAGCGGTCAGACGCTGACCATCGCGCCGACGGCGGCAAGCCTCTCCATCGGCGGCACCCAGCGCTTCATCGCGGTTCTCAAAGACCACAACGGCGGCACAATGCCCGCCACGCCGCAATGGAGCAGTAATAACCAGGCGGTCGCGTCGGTCGATGCGAATGGCCTTGCGACCGCAAGTAGCGCGGGATCAGCCACCATTCAGGCTCGGGCGCACAATCTCGTGGCCTCAGCTGCAGTGACGGTCAGCTCGAACACGGGCGGCTCCGTGCTTGTCGGCGCGGGAGATATTGCGACCTGCACGAATCAGAACGACTCGGCGACGGCGAAGATCATCGACGGCATTTCGGGCGCCGTTTTCACCGCCGGCGACAACGCATACCCGAATGGGTCGGCCACCGACTACGCCAACTGTTACGGACCAACGTGGGGTCGCTTCAAGTCCCGAACGCATCCGGCTCCCGGCAATCACGAGTACAACACGGCCGGCGCTCCCGGCTACTTCGGATATTTCGGCTCCGCTGCCGGAGATCCGAGCAAGGGCTACTACAGCTACGATTACGGCGGTTGGCACATCATCGTGGTCAACAGTAACCTGGACCGCACCGCCGGCTCACCCCAGGAACAATGGCTGCGTGCCGATCTCGCAAGTAACCACGCGCGCTGCACGCTGGCCTACTGGCACTACCCTCGGTTCAGCTCAGGCAACACGCACGGTAGCGATGTGTCGATGCAGCCGATCTGGCAAGCGCTCTACGATTTCGGTGCCGACGTCGTGATTTCGGGTCATGAGCACGTGTACGAGCGCTTCGCGCCCCAAACTCCGAACGGCCAGCTTGATGCCTCCAAAGGGATTCGCGAGTTCGTCGTAGGCACCGGCGGGGCGGGCAACTATACCTTCGGAGCACCGCAGCCGAACAGCGAAGTCCGCTATAACGCGACGGCAGGCGTCATCAAGCTGACGCTGTACGCCGATCACTACGACTGGCAGTTCATTCCCACATCAGGGTCATTCACTGACTCGGGAAGCGGCAGCTGTCATTGATTGGATAGGGGCCGATTTCTTACCGAGGATGTGGAGCAGACGGTGCTCCGTCCGTCAGCAACCACACGTCCAGTTGTCGCAAATCCTGATCGATCCGCTCGAGTGCCACCTCATCGCCGAACGGCTCGAGTAATTCGCGGGCGCGCTCGAGATATGCGCGCGCTTCGTGACGATCGCCCATCGCGGTGCGGAAGGTCGCATATTCCCGGTAGACATCGGCTTCCAGCCGGCGCGCGGGTTCGCCGCTCCGGCACAGCTCGATCGCCTGCTCGAAGAAGACAAAGCCGTTTTCGTCACCCTGACGGCCGCGCAGCCGGCCCATGAGCACATAGACCCACGCCAGCGAGCGCGGCAGCTGATGCGTGATCGCGATGTCCTCTGCGCGGCGCAGCTCATTTTCACTGTCGGGGAGGCGGCCCAGGTCGAGGTACAGCTCGGCAAGCCGGAGACGGACCGCCAGCTCGAGCACCGGATCGGCGCTCGCGACCGGCAGGCGATTCAGCGCGTCGCGGTAGCTCGCCAACACTTCGGCCGTCCTGCCCTGCACCGCTTCCAGTGTCCCGCGCGCAAGCAATGTCCGGATCACTCCCGCGCAATCGTTGACCGTCTCAAACAGCTCGAGGGCACGCTGGAGGTGTCCGGCCGCGTCGGCCAATTGACCGCGGCGCAGGGCCGTCTCGCCGAGACCGAGCGCAAGCGATGCGGTCGCCGCGCGATTGCTCTTGGCGTACTGCAGCCCGCGGGTGTACCACGCCTCCGCGCCGAGCCACTGGGATTGCGCGAACAACACATCGCCCAGCCCTTTGCAGGCGCCCGCCGCGTGCTCGTTGTCCGATTCCGCTTCCGCCAGGGCGAGACTGCGCTGAAACGCGCGTGCGCCTTCGTCGAGATACCCGCGCGTCGCCTCGAGCCGCCCCAAATGACAGAGCGCTTCCATTTCGGGTTGGCGGTCGCGCAACTGCTCCGCAATGCCCAGCGCCTGCCGGTACCAGGCATGGGCCTGCGCGTATCGCACACCTTGTTCCTCATATTCGCCGGCGCGCACGAGCGCGCGCACCGCCTGGGAGAGATCGCCGCTCTGCTCCGATTCGAGCGCCGCTACGGCGGCGTCATACAAGGCCGCGACCCGACCGGTCACATGGGAGAGGACCTGCGGCACGCGGGCGCGCAGCGCCGACGGATCGAGCGTGCGTTTGCCGATGGTGCGATTCGGCTCCGCCGCCATCCATCCTTCCGGCCCTCGGCTCGATGAGAGTGAAACCACGAAGCCGCGGAGCGGCGCAAGTTCGTCCACATCGGGCAGCAGCCTTAATGCCTGCTCGACGCGCAGGGGGGGCTGCATTCCGGGTGCCTGTGTCACAAATCCTCGTTTGGTCGTCGGTTGGGCGCGATGGGACCCGTGCCTCGCTTTGCACGAACCGCGCCAGCGCACAGTTTTTTGGGTCACGTGACAGTGCAACGTGTTACTCCTCTCGCGCCACAGGGTTAGAGAGGAGGCGTTCCAATGGAGTAGGAAAATTAGATCCGAAGAGGCCGCAGGCTGGGGCAGGACGGGCGTGTCCTGCCCGAAAACGGTGCCGACTAGAGCTGGTACTCTTTGATCTTCCGGGCGAGGGTATTGCGGTGGACGCCCAGAATCTGTGCCGCTTCCCCGATCTGCCCATGGGTATGCGCCAGGACCTGGGCGATGTGACGGGCCTCCGCTTCCTGCAGCGTGGCGAGGGGACCGACACTCGATGATTGCGTGCACGACAGCCCGGCTCCACTACCGCCCATCCCGGCCGTCGCCATCCATTCTTCCGGCAGATCTACCGAGCGCAGCACATCGCCTTCACAAACCAGAACCGCACGCTCGATCACATTGCGCAGCTCGCGCACATTCCCGATCCACGCATGCGCGCGCAGCATCGCGGCCGCGCGATCGGAGATCGCGGTAATATGCTTGTTATAGAGCCGGCCGAATTCCTGCAGAAAATATGCGGTGAGGAGAAGGAGATCGTCGCCGCGCGCGCTGAGTTGCGGAAGGCGAATCGTGACGACGGCCAGCCGATAATACAGGTCTTCGCGGAATTTTCCTTCCGCGATCATCTGTTTGAGATCCTTGTTCGTCGCCGCGATGAGCCGGACGTCGACCGGAATCGCCTCGCCGCCGCCGACGCGCTCGACTTCGCGCTCCTGGATGGCGCGCAGAATCTTGCTCTGCAGCACGAGACTCATGTCGCCGATCTCGTCGAGGAAGAGCGTGCCGCAGCTGGCGCGCTCGAAGCGGCCGATCTTGCGCGCGACCGCGCCGGTGAACGCGCCCTTCTCATGACCGAACAACTCACTCTCCAACAAATTTTCCGGAATCGCGGCGCAGTTGACGGCGACGAATGGGCGCGTCGCGCGTGGGCCGTGCGCGTGGATCGCGCGCGCCACCAGTTCTTTGCCGGTGCCCGACTCTCCCTGGATCAGCACCGTTGCCGTACTCGGCGCGACATGGGCGATCGTGCGATAGACGTCGACCATCGCCGCGCTCTGTGAGACGATTTGATACGGCCCCACGGCAACCGGCGTCACCTGGGGCAGCGGACGTGGTGTTTCGGCCGCCGCGGCCAGCACGCGCTGCAGCGCTGCGCGGAGCTGGTCGCGCTCGAGCGGCAGCGGCAATACTGCCGAGACGCCGAGCTCCGTCGCGCGCAACGCGAGACTCATCGATGGCGCGGGGGCGACGGCAATCATGCGCGGCCGCACCGGCAACCGTGGCAGCACTTCTTCCCACCACTCGAGCCGCATGTCAGCGTCGCGATCGAGGATCGTGAGCACTGCGTCCCAGCTGCCGCGCGCCAGCGCCTGTAGCGTCGTCGCTTCGTCCACCGTGCGCTCGAGGACGCCGCCCGACTGCTCGACGTAACGCGCGAGCTCCCGGAACAGCGACTGATCGCCGCCGACGCCCAGCAGCCGCGCCACGCGATTGCCCTGGCCGCCTGCGAGGCGGTTCTCCAGCTCGATGTCCTGACCGTCGGTTGCGACTGACGACTCGAAAGGCACGGCGCTCATCTCACTTCCCGCAGTCCAGCGTGTCCCATCCGTCGCGCGCCGGCGCGCTCCACCTGCCGGCACCGCGTCCATTTGCGCATGGTGACCGTCGTGCCGCGCCCCAGCTCGGACCGAACCCGAAATTCGTCCATCAGCCGCCGCACGCTCGCGAGACCGAGCCCCTTGCCGTCGCGCAATGCTTGCGCGACGTCGGGAATGCCCGGGCCCTTGTCGCGCGCGACAATCGCGAGACCCAACCGGCCACGTTTCTGAATCAGATGCAGCATTAAATCACCACGCCGCGCATACGCGAGTACGTTGCGCGCGACCTCGAGGATCGCTGTGGTGATGACGGTGATGTCGGTCGGGGAAAAGTCGAGGCGGGACGCCAACCGGCGGCCATGCTCTCCCGCGGCGACAATGTCGGCGTCGCTCGCGATCGGAATACGGACCCGAACGCTCGAACGATTGATGGGCTCAATGGCGGCAGGTACAGCCGTAGACTGAGCAGTGGACTCGAGACCTTCCGCAGAAACCGGTGGCATCGTCTTGTTCCTCAGGGGTCCAGTCAAACGGTGTGAGCGACTTGCAATTGAGATTCTAGGAGAGGTGGGGTGAGTGGAACATCGCTCACGGGGTGGAAAACGGATTTAGCTAAGTGGTGGGAAATTTGGATTAACGCGAATCGTGAGATCTAGTCCATCGGATGCACCATTTGTAGCGCTGCCGGGCGGAATTACATCATTTTATATCGCGCTATTCCCGTTTTCAGGGCCGACAATGTCGTCCAACTCCTCTAGCCCCACCAGGACATCCCGCGGCTTTGACCCATTTGCCGGCCCTAAGACACCAGCCAGCTCGAGCTGATCGATGATTCTGGCTGCGCGGCCGTACCCGATACTCATGCGCCGCTGCAGCAGCGATGTAGAGCCGAGCTGGTTCTGGATGCAGACCTCCGCGGCCTGACGAAACAGGGGGTCGCGTTCCCCGGCTCCCTGCTCGCTTCCGCCGCCTTCCTCTCCTTCTTTCTCGGCCTTCTCGAGCGCCGTGACTTGCTCGTCGATCGACGCTCCCGGCGCCACGGTTACGGCGGCCGGCGCGTGGTCCGTGTACCACTTCATCAGCCGTTCGGTCTCGTCGGTTGAAATGAATGCGCCCTGCACCCGCAGCGGCTCACTCTTCCCCGGCGGCAGGAACAGCATGTCCCCGTTGCCCAGCAGTGTCTCGGCGCCATTCTGATCGAGAATCGTACGGCTGTCGACCTTGGCCGACACACGAAACGCGATGCGACACGGGAAATTCGCTTTGATCAAACCGGTGATCACGTTCACCGATGGCCGCTGCGTCGCCAGAATCAGATGGATGCCGATCGCGCGAGCTTTCTGCGCCAGCACGGCGAGTGGCGTCTCGATTTCTCCCTGCACCGTCAGCATCAAGTCCGCGAGCTCGTCCACGATGAGCACGATGTACGGGAGAATTCCTCCGGCGTAGGGCGCATCGAACGGCAGCTCTTTCTGAATCCCCGCCTGGGTGGCGAGCGTCTCGCGCGGTCCTTTGAGCGGAGCCTTCGCCTCGACCTTCTTGTTGAAGTCGGTGATGTTGCGCGCGTGATTGGCGTGCAGCAGCCGGTAGCGGCGCTCCATTTCCCACACGGCCCACTTCAACACATTCGCGGCCTTGTGATGGCTCGTCACCACCGGCAGGCCGAGATGTGGAAGTGCGCTGTACATCGAGAGCTCGACCATTTTCGGATCGATCATCAACAATTTCAGCTTCTCGGGGCCATGCGCGTACACGAGGCTCGTGATGATCGCGTTGATGCACACCGATTTGCCGGAGCCCGTCGCGCCCGCGATGAGGAGATGCGGCATCTTCGTCAAATCGTCCACCACCTCCTCGCCTTCGAGGTTGCGCCCCAGCACCACCGGCAGCACGCGCGAGGCGCGGCGGAACTCGGCGCTGTCGATGAGATCGCGGACGTGCACGAGCCGCGGCGTGGGATTCGGTACCTCGATGCCGATCGCCGCTTTGCCGGGGATCGGCGCCACGATGCGCAGCGATTGCGCGCGCATCGCGAGCGCCAGATCGTCGGCGAGAGACGACACGCGCCC
>DASZNX010000052.1:0-2759 GCA_035551075.1 Gemmatimonadales bacterium
GAGTATTACATCGCACTCACGGCGCCGGGGGCCGTCACGCCGAAGGCCGTCGTCGGCACCGTGCCTCCCGGCATCGTCGGAAGTCCCGGGACTCCGCCGGTTGCCGGATCGCAGATCGGCGGATCGGTATTCACCGCCGTCATTGTTCCGCACTCCGACACCATACCGGCAGCCGGTTGTACGTCCGCAACGCAGCTCGGATGCGCCGCGGCACCCAAGACGCGCGCGGGACGAGGTGCCGCACTGATCACCGACACCTCGGCGTCGCAGGCGTCCCTGCGCATCACGCGCACTGGCGACACCGTGACGGTGCAGGTGGGATCCATTACCACAGTCGTGAATCGACGAGGGGCCAAGGGCGTTGCACTTGCCGACACGACGTTAAAGGGTCGTACGACCGGCACCGGCTCCGCGACAACGGCGACGAAGGGACAGACGATTCTGGTCGAAAACGCCGGCCAGCCCGAATACAATGGCTGGCAGAATGTCATGGCGATTGCCGATACGCTGATCTGCACGCCGTCCAAGGCCGGCGATGTAGTGACTGGTCCGAACAAGAAATGCGCGCCTCCGCCACCCGACACACTGCCGTACGCGGGTGACACCGCCCTCACCCGGTTCCGGTTCCAGTACCGCATCGTCGGTGCGCCGGTGACGCCGGGTACAGGCGCCGTCACCTATCGTTTGTACGGAAGCACCAACACCGCTACCGATTTCGTGATCCCACAGATTCTGTTTATCGTAGACAAGCGTCCCTAGCACGTTCACGGGACGGGAAAGCGCCGCCGCTGGTGACAGCGGCGGCGTTTTTTTCTAGGGGATTGGTCGCCAGCGCGGCAGACCGTCGGCCCAGAAGCCGCTGGTGACCTGAATCTTGTTGGAGCCGTCGGTATTGATGACCCAGATGTCTCCGTTCTGTTCATACGCGAGGCGCGTTCCGTCGGGGGACCAGCTCGGAGATCCGGACGGCGGGCTTGGAGTCGTGAGACGCACGGGATTCGACCCGTCGGCGTTCATCACCCAGACCGCGAAATCAGTCGAGCGATCGGATTGAAAGGCAATTTTGGAGCCATCCGGGGACCATACTGGCGCCAAGTCCCGGCCAGGATTGTTGGTAAGGTTGACCGGGTTCGATCCATCGGCATTCATGACATAGATCTCGGCATTGCCATCGCGGTCAGTCGCGAATGCGATTTTGGTGCCGTCGGGCGACCACGCGGGCTGCGCGTCCTGCGCGGAGTCGTGGGTGAGGCGCACAACGTTCGCACCGTTCCGGTCCATGACGTAGATCTGTGGGTTTGTGTCACGAGTCGAGCCGAAAGCGATCTTCGTGCCATCCGGGGACCAGGCCGGGTGAAAGTTGCTGGTCGTGTCTTTGACGTGACCGGTGCTGTCGAGCGCCGGGTTGGGAAAGGTCAGCTGGCTCACGTCGCTCCCGTCAAAATTCATCACATAGATCTGAAACCGCGCAGTGTAGCTCGCATCGGGAATCCGGTCGGACTCAAAGGCGATCTTGAGCGTGTCCGGGGACCAGGCCCCCCGCTCGTCGATCGCGAAGCTGGTGGTAAGCTGGTCGAGGTTGGTGTGGCGAATATCCACCGCGTAGATGTCGACGAGGCCGTTTCCGGCCCGTGTGAAGATGAGGCGCCCAGGACCGGGATCCTCTTTGGGCCCATGCGAATCGTTGCAGGCAACTACGCCGAGTGTGAGAAGCAGAGTGTTGATGGCTGCAACAGAAAGACGCAATCAGACGGCTCCGACAGGGGCGGTGGAAGTGGAAGGTACGGGCCGATGCGCCGAGCCGACAAGGGCGGTGTCCCATGTAGGGCTTCCCTTGCGTGGGTTGGGGTCGGACGGCACTATAGAGGAGGCTCCCGGCGCAACCGTACTCCGACCCCGTCAGTGGAGGCGCCTATGGATCAGATTTCCGTCCGCTGCGTTTCTCACCTCCAGCGCAACATCATCATTCCCGGTCGATGTAGTCGCTAAACCGATGTACCGCGCGGTGCGCGCGTAAACCGGTCCGCAGTCGGACCGGTCTATCGGACTTTCCGTTGTTTTCACCTTTTGCGTGAGGAAGCGGGAATATGCGATTTACTATCGGGAGGACGTGCCTGAGCGCCGTGCTGGCGCTGGGCTGTTTTCTGCTCGTGCCTCTGCGCCTTGAGGCCCAGGGGAACGGCGAGGTGACCGGACGCGTCACGGATAAGGCGTCGGGTCAGCCGCTCGCCGGGGCCCAGGTCTCGATCGTGAGCACGACGATTCGCGGCCTGACGAACCAGGACGGACGTTATCGCCTGGTCAATGTCCCCGCGGGGGCGCAGACCGTGCGCGTGGCGTTCATCGGCTACGGCACCGCGACTCAACCCGTCACCGTTTCGGCCGGCGGATCGGCGTCGGTGGATTTTGCCATCGCGCAGGTCCCGGTCGGCCTCGATGCCGTGGTCGTGACCGCGACCGGGGATCAGGCGGTGCGCGAGCAGGGGACCGTCGCGCACACGGTCGATCTCCATAACCGCACGGCGCAGGCGGCAACTTCGAATCTGTCGGATGCCCTCAACTCGACGGTGCCGGGCGTGCTGGTGCAGGCGAGCGGCGGGACGTCGGGAACGGGGACCAGAATTCGCATTCGGGGATCGAACAGCGTGTCCCTTTCCAACGAGCCCGTGCTGTACGTGGACGGCGTCCGCGTGGAGAACCAGGCAACTTCGATCTCCGTTGGCGTGGGCGGTCAAACGCCGTCGCGGTTGAATGACATC
>DASZNX010000053.1:0-8474 GCA_035551075.1 Gemmatimonadales bacterium
AATCTCACGTTCGTCGCGCTGGCGCAGCGACTCGGCATCGGCGGGCAGATTTTCGTCTTCTTCGTCATGGCGGTGGCGGCGGCCGAGGCGGGGGTGGGACTCGCCATCATTCTGGCCGTCTTCCGGCATAAGCAGTCGGTCAGCCTGCAAAACATGAATTTGCTCAGAGACTGATGACCGGAACGGCTGTCGATCTCATCTGGATCGCGCCCGCCCTCGCGCTGCTCGGCTTCGTGCTGAACGGGACAATCGTCTTTGCCCGGCCCGCCGCCAAGACGCTCGTTTCCATCATTGGAGCGGGAGTCCTGCTCGCCGCATTCGGCGTGTCCCTCGCCGTATTCCGGTCCTTCGCCGCTTTGCACGCGGACGCACCGGTCGTGTTCCGGTACTGGTCCTGGATCCCGGTCGGGACACTCCGCGTCGATTTCGCGCTCCAGGTGGACCAGCTCTCCACGGTCATGCTCCTCGTGGTCACTGGCGTGGGATCGCTGATCCACCTCTTCAGCATCGGCTACATGTACGAAGATCCGGGATACGCCCGGTTTTTCGCGTATCTCAATCTGTTTGTCTTCTTCATGCTCTTGCTCGTATTGGGCGCGAACTTCCCGGTGATGTTCGTGGGCTGGGAAGGCGTGGGACTGTGCAGTTACCTGCTCATCGGCTTCTGGTTTGACATCGAGGCGAACGCCAACGCGGGCCGCAAGGCGTTCATCATGAACCGCATCGGCGACTTCGGCTTCATGGTCGCGATGTTCATGATCTTCTGGTCGACCGGCTCGCTCGACTTCGGGACCGTCTTCACGCACGCGCCGACGGCGCTGGTCGCCGGTGGGGCCCCCATCACGGCGATCACGCTGTTCCTGTTCCTCGGCTGCACGGGTAAGTCGGCGCAAATCCCGCTCTACACGTGGTTGCCCGACGCGATGGCGGGCCCGACGCCGGTGTCCGCGCTGATCCATGCGGCAACCATGGTGACGGCCGGTGTTTACCTCGTCGCGCGCTGCAATGTGCTGTTCGCGATGGCGCCGATTTCGAGCGCGGTGGTCGCCGGCATCGGCGCGCTCACGGCGCTCTTTGCCGCGACGATCGCGCTCCAGCAATGGGACATCAAGCGCGTGCTGGCATACTCCACCGTTTCCCAGCTCGGCTACATGTTCGTCGGTGTGGGGACAGGCGCGATCAGCGCCGGCATCTTCCATCTCACGACCCACGCCTTCTTCAAGGCGCTGCTGTTCCTCGGCTCGGGTAGCGTGATCTTCGCGATGCACCGCGCCTATCACCAGTCGCATTCGCACGACGATGCGCAGGACATGCGCAACATGGGCGGCCTGGCGCGCTACATGCCGTGGACGACTGCACTGATGTGGATCGCGACGCTCGCGATTGCCGGCGTGCCGCCGCTCTCGGGCTTTTTCTCGAAGGACGAAATCCTCACCGCCGCCTTCGCGCGCGGGACGACGAACCCGGCATGGCTGGTATTCTGGGGGTTTGGGCTGGCCGCCGCCTTGCTCACGGCGTTCTACATGACGCGGCTCATGCTGTACACCTTCCACGGCCCCAATCGTACCGGCGAGAAGGAACGCGAGCATCTGCACGAAGCGCCGTGGATCATGACCGCTCCGCTCGTCGTGCTGGGGATTCTCGCTCTCGCGGGCGGCCTGCTCAACGTGCCGGAGCTCTATCACGGCGGCACACGGCTGCACCATTGGCTCGAACCCGTCACGCAGGCGGGAGCGGCGCTGAATCCGGAAGCGCATCTCGGGACCGCCACGGAGTGGATGCTCGTGGGCATCGCCGTGGTCGTCGCGGTCGTGGGGATTGTCGGTGCCTGGCGCCTGCTCAAACCGGAGGAGCTCGTGCCCGCGCGATCCGCGCCGGCAGAGCGGGGGTTCGCCAGAATACTGTTCCACGCGTGGTACGTGAATGAGATCTACGACGCGTTGATCGTGCGCCCGCTGATGTGGTTTTCGACCGAGGTGCTGTGGAAGCAAGTCGATCAGCGGCTGATCGACGGCGCCACAGTGAACGGCGTGGCGCGCGGCACACGCGCGCTCGGCTGGGCCAACCGGTGGGTTCAAACGGGGCAGGTCGGTGTGTACGTCGCGGTCTTCGTCGTCGGCGTCCTGCTCGTTATTTGGCGGGCGGTCGGATGACGTACGGCACCTGGGTCATCACCGCGCTGCTCGCGTGGCCCTTGCTGGCGGGTCTGATCGTGCTAACGGTCCCGGCGCGGCTGGCAAAACAAATCGCGCTGGTCGCCAGCCTGATCGAATTTGCCATCTCGGTACCGCTGTGGTGGGCGTTCGTACCCAGCGCCGGGATGCAGTTCGTGGTGGACCATCCTTGGATCCCCGCCTGGGGGATTCATTACACGGTCGGAGTGGACGGCATCTCGTTGTTCATGGTGCTGCTCACGACTTTCCTGATGCCGCTCTCGGTACTCGGCAGCTGGTCCTATATCACCCGGCGAGAGAACGGCTTCTACGCACTGCTGCTCGTCCTGACGACCGGGATGATCGGCGTGTTCGTTGCGCTCGATCTTTTCCTGTTCTACGTGATGTGGGAAGTGATGCTCATTCCGATGTACTTCATCATCGGCGTGTGGGGCGGCGAAAACCGGCTGTACGCCGCAATCAAGTTCTTCATCTACACTTTCTTTGGTTCCCTATTGATGCTCGTCGCGATCATCGTGCTGTATCTGCACGCGGGACGCATGACCGGCATCTATTCATTCTCCTACACACACCTGCTGACCCAGATCGGCACGCTGGGATCCACGGCGTGGTGGCTCTTCGCGGCCTTCTTCCTCGCGTTTGCCATCAAGGTGCCGCTCTTTCCGCTGCACACCTGGTTGCCCGACGCGCACGTCGAGGCGCCCACCGCCGGGTCGGTGATCCTCGCGGGCATTCTGCTCAAAATGGGAACGTACGGCTTCCTGCGGTTCGCCGTCCCGTTCTTCCCCGGCGTCGCGCTCAATCCGGTCGTCCAGTTCGTGGTCCTGGGTCTCGCGTTGATCGGCATCATCTACGGCGGTCTCGTCGCGATGGTGCAGCCGGATTTCAAGAAGCTGATTGCGTACTCGTCGGTCGCGCACCTTGGCTTCGTCGTCCTCGGGATCTGGGCGCTGACGTTGCAGAGCGTCCAGGGTGCCTTGCTCGTGATGATCAATCACGGCATTTCGACCGGCGCGCTGTTCTTTCTGGTGGGAATGATTTACGAGCGGCGCCATACCCGCTTGATCGCCGAGTACGGCGGACTCGCGCGCGTCGTGCCGCTGTTCGCCGCGATCCTGACGGTGGTCTCGCTGTCGTCGATCGCGCTTCCGGGGACCAACGGGTTTGTCGGTGAGTTTCTAGTGTTGCTGGGATCGTTCACCACCCATCCCGTCCTCACGGGCATCGCGACGACGGGCGTCATCGTGGCCGCCATGTATCTCCTGACCGCGCTGCAGCGCGTGATCTACAATCCGCTCGCGCACGCTGAGAACGAGAAGCTGACGGATCTATCCCTGCGCGAGCTGGCCGTCCTCGTCCCCCTCCTCGCGTGCGTCTTCTGGATCGGCATTTACCCGAAGCCGTTCCTGCAACGCATGGAGCCATCGGCGCGGCAATTCATCGAGCGCGCCCATCCCGGAGCGACGCAGGATCAGCCCGCTCTCACCGCGAACAGGGACCGTGGGCAGAGCCGCGAGAGCGGGAGAGCGACCGAGCAGTGACCCTGGACCCTTCGGTTTACCGCGATCTGCTCTTGTCGCTGCTTCCCGAGCTCGTACTCACGGGCTGGGCGATGGTGGTGCTCCTGTTTGTCGCGTGGCGCCACCGGACGGCGCGCGATCTGCGGGTCGCGGCCTGGCTCACCCTCGCCGCCCTCGGCTCGACCGCCGTTGCTGTTTGGTGGCTCTGGTGGAATGTGACGTCGATCGAGGGCCTGGCGGCGATGGTCGCCGCGGACGACTTCCGTTGGGTAGCCGACTGGGTGTTCCTCGGCGCCGCCGCGCTGACCGTGCTGATCTCCTTTTCCTATCTCGAGCGAGAGCGTTTGCTCGCGCCGGAGTATTACGTCCTGCTGCTCTTCGCTACGCTCGGGGCGATGATCATGGCGGCCGGCGCCGACCTGGTGGTCATCTTCCTCGGCCTCGAGCTGATGTCGGTCGCGGTCTACGTGCTGGCCGGGTTCGACCGGCGGCGCGCGCGCTCCGCCGAGGCCGCGCTGAAGTACTTCCTGCTCGGCGCCTTTGCATCCGGCTTCCTGCTGTACGGCATCGCGCTGGTGTATGGCGCGACGGGCACCACGAACTTCGCGCTCATCGGCGCGCAGATCAGCATCGGTGGCACGTCCGTCATGCTGCTCGTCGGACTCGCGCTTCTGATCGTGGGATTCGGCTTCAAGGTCGCGGCGGTCCCGTTCCACATGTGGGCGCCGGACGTGTACGACGGCGCGCCGACTCCGGTCACCGCGTACATGGCGACGGCGATCAAGGCCGCGGCGTTTGCAGCACTCTTCCGCTTGCTGACGACCGCGTTCGGTGGGGTCGCCGCGTGGCGCGACATCCTGTGGTGGCTCGCCGCGATCACGATGGTTGGCGGCAACCTCTTTGCGCTCGGGCAACGCTCGCTCAAGCGCATGCTCGCATACTCATCGGTCGCGCACGCCGGGTATCTGCTTGTCGCGGTGACGGCGGGTGGGCCGGCGGGGTCGGCAGCCTTCCTGGTCTACGCCGTGGCTTACACGATGATGACCGTGGGCGCCTTCGCCGTGCTCTCCGCCAAAGGCCGAGCCGGCGAAAGTGACGTCTTGATCGACGATCTCTCGGGATTGGCGGGGAAGCGGCCCTGGCTGGCGCTGGCGATGTCCGTCTGCATGCTCTCGTTGCTGGGATTCCCCGGCACCGCCGGCTTCATCGGCAAGTGGTATATCCTGCTCGCCGCCACGGGCGCCGGGCAAAATGTCCTCGCGGCAATTCTCGTCCTCACCAGCGTCATCTCGGCAGGGTACTATCTTCCGGTCATCATGGCGATGTACATGAAACCCGAGCCGATCGAAGCGGCGCACGTGGACGTGTATCTCGATCGCTGGGCGCGTGCGGCAGTCACCGCCGTGGTCGTCGGCTTGTTATTGTTTGGTGTGTGGCCCAATCGACTCTTCGAGCTGGCTCGGACCGCGGGCGCCAGCATCCAGCCAACCACACCGACGGCCACCAGTCCTGTTCCGTCGAGGCACTGAACGCTGGCTGACCGCATGAAGCTTCCCGCCACAATCTTTCGTCAATACGACATTCGCGGCATCGTCGGCGACGAGCTCACTCCTCGGGCGGCGCGCGCGGTGGGCCAGGCGTACACCACGTTCGCGTGGAACCGGCTGAAGAACGGCAAGCCCCCCCGCATCGCGGTCGGCCGCGACAACCGCCCGTCGGGCGCGGGACTCGCCAACGGTCTGCGCGAGGGGATCGTCGCCGCCGGCGGTGTCGCCATCGATGTCGGCGAAGTACCCACGCCTGCCCTGTACTTCGCGACCAAGACGTTGAACGTGGACGGCGGCGTGCAGATCACCGGCTCCCACAATCCTCCGGAATTCAACGGCTTCAAGATGGTGCTGGCGAATGACGCGGTCTTCGGCGATGACATCCAGGTGCTGTACCGGCTGATCGACGACGACAAGTTGGCGACCAGGACCGGCGGCGGCAGCTCCGCGCATCGTGCCCTACTCACCGCGTATAAAGACGCGATCGTGAAGCGGAATACGCCCCTGGCGCGACGGCTTCGCGTCGTCGTCGACTGCGGTAACGGCGTCACCAGTCTCATCGCTATTCAAACGCTGCGCGAGCTTGGCGCCGACGTCGTCGCGCTGTTCGCCGAATCGGACGGCAGGTTCCCCAATCATCATCCGGACCCGACCGTTCTCGAGAACCTTCACGACCTGCAGGATGCGGTCAAGCGCGAGAACGCAGAGCTGGGAATTGCCTTCGACGGTGATGGCGATCGCATCGGCGCGGTGGATGAGAAAGGCACACCCGTGCTCGGCGATCAGCTGCTCGTGCTGTTCGGGCGCGATCTGGTCAAACGGATGGGACCGGGCAAGCCGGTGATCTTCGATGTCAAATGCTCCGAGGTGCTGCCACAAATGTTGAAGCGTGCCGGTCTCGAGCCGGTGATGTGGAAGACGGGGCACTCCTTCATCAAGATGAAAATGAAAGAGCTCGGGGCGCCGCTCGCCGGGGAGATGAGTGGGCACATGTTCTTCGGCGGAGACTGGCTCGGCTTCGACGATGCGCTGTTCGCCGCCGCCCGGCTGCTGGCGTATGTGGCGCGTGAGGGCGGCCCGTTGTCCCGCCTGCTCGCCGATCTGCCCAAGACATTCGCGACGGCCGAGATTCGCGTCGATTGTCCCGACGAGAAGAAGTTCGCCATCGTGGACGCAGCCGCCGCATACTTCAAGAAGAAGTATCCGGTCTTCACGCTCGATGGAGTGCGGATCACGTTTCCGGATGGATGGGGATTGCTGCGCGCGTCCAATACGCAGCCGGTGTTGGTCATGCGCTTCGAAGCGACGAGCCCGCGGTCTCTCGAGACGTATCGGGCAGAAGTCGAGGGCTGGCTGACCGAGCACGGCATGACGGCGTGACCCGCTCCAATCGTCGCCGGCTGTACGTGGCCGGCGCCATTCTGCTGGTGGTCGCCCTGGTCGGCGGCCGATGGTTGGCCGTGGAGACGGCGGAGCGGGCGTGGGACCGGACATTTGCGGGTGGCACGACGCTGATCGATGCCCGCAATCTCTCGCTAATCCTCCAGATGTTCGTCCTCGTCTTTGCGGTCACCTGGGCGACCGGCAACCTCCTCATCGTCTATCGCGCGATCGGCTCGGTCCAGATGCCGCGCCGGCTCGGCGATCTCGAGATCGTGGAAGCCGTCTCCCAGAAGGTGCTGTTCGGCGGCACGCTGCTGCTCGGGCTTCTGCTCGGCGTCCTCTTCTCGCTCGGCACGGGCGACTGGTGGCGCTTTGCCGCGCTCGCGTCGGCTCCTCCGCAGTTCGGTCTGGTGGACGACAGGCTGCGCCTCGATGCCGGCTACTACATCGGCGTGCTTCCCTGGTTATCCGTGCTGCAAACCCGCGCGCTGGTGCTCGCGCTGGGCACTCTCGCGATCGTCGTGCTGCTCTACGGCGTCATCGGCTCGGTGCGCCTCCGGCGCGGGCGCATTCGCGCGAGTGATTACGCGCGAGGCCATTGCGGGGTGCTCCTGGCGGTCCTGGCCCTCGTCATTACCTGGGGCGCAATCCTGGATCCCGCCGAGGTCATCGCGGGTGTGCATGGGACCGTCGATGCGGCGGCGTTGGGGGCGCGCGTTCCCGGCGCCTCGGTCGTCGAGGCGATCTCGATCCTTGCCGCCGTGATCTCGCTCGTGTGGGCCTGGCGCGATGGGCCGAATCTCATCGTCGCGGGATGGGTCGCACTGCTGATCACGGTCGCGGCCGCGTATTTCGTCATCCCGGGCATCGTGCGCGCCTCAGCGGGCGCCGAAAGCACCGCGTTCGCGCGCCGGCGCGCCGACTTCGAGCGCGTGGCATTCGGTCTCACGGACCTCGACGCACGATCGCCCCCGGCGTTCCCGTCCGGTGAGGCGGCGATTCGCAGCCTGCCGCTGTGGGACGTCGCACACGTCGCGAGCGCGGTGAATGCTCCCGTGCTCGGCGTGACGTTGCGCGCGACCAACCCCGGAGAAAGCGCGGCCTGGGTGATCGCTCCGACCAACGCCCGAGCGGCAGTTCGCGTGGCGCAGGAAACCGATACCGGCCTGGCGATCAGCCAGCTGCCCGTCGCGGATGCCGCGGCCGCGCCATTGTTCGGACCGGGCATCCAGGGACCGCTTGTCGCGTCGAACGACACCGCGGCGGTCGCCCGCGCTCGCGGCATCCCGGTCACCGGGGCGTGGCGGCGCTTCGCGATCGCCTGGACGATCCAGGATTGGAGCCTGCTCCGCGCCGAGATGAGCGACCACGCATTGCTGTGGCGTCGCGACGTCACGGAGCGGCTGGAGCGCCTCGCGCCGTTCGCCAGCTTCGGCACGCCGGTCCCCATCGTGCGCGGCGGCGCGTTGTGGTGGGTGAGTTGGGGGTATGTCTCGCACGCCGCGTTTCCCTTCACCCGTCCGCTGCCCTGGAACGATGTCGACGTGCGCTACCTGCGGGCCGGCTTACTCGGCGGCGTGCGCGTCAGCACGGGGGAGACTCATATATGGCTGGCGCCCGGCTATGACTCGCTCACGGCCGCGTGGGCGCGCCGATTCGATCCGCTGATCGAGCGCGTCGAAAGGATTCCGTCCGACCTCCGCGCGCAGCTCGCGTATCCGGCGGACGCCTTCAACGCGGCGGTGAATGAGCTCCAGCGACTGAATGCGGATTCCGTCGGCATTTTGGCCGCCTGGTCACGGCGCCCGCGCGAGCCATATCAGCTTGTGGGGCCCGGCGGCGATCTGTGG
>DASZNX010000054.1:0-11073 GCA_035551075.1 Gemmatimonadales bacterium
GCGGATGTCAGGACCGAGCTGTGGAACAATCAGCAGAATCCGTCGCGTGACGGCGCGGGCATGTATGCGAAGTTCTCCTCGCCGACGATCGCCAACGGCCATGTGTACCTGCCGACGTTTTCCAATCGCATTGTGGTGTACGGGTTGCAGTAGGACTGAATCAGGGAGTAGTGACCCGCTGCATCAGGCTCGGAATCTCGAGCCGTGCCAACCGCCACGTGATCCCCGAACGATGAAACACGAACGTGACGGTGTTGTTTGCGCGATGCGGATTGCCCATGGTGACGCCGAAGTTGCTGAGATCCTGATATCCCATGCCGATGAGCTCGGCGGGGCTCGCGGTCGAGTCGGTGCTGCCATAGCGCGCTAACTGGACGATCCCTTTGGCCGACACCAATCGCTCGATGAGCGCGTCGGAGATCGCTCCACCCAAGCGGGCACCGAGCTGCGCGGCGAGCGGATTGCGTTCCGCTCGCGAGACGCGCTGCGACTCGGTCGCCCGCAGATCGGCCTCGAGGTACCGGCGCACCGACGGAAAGTCGACGATGACATTGAGTCCCGCCACATCACCGGCGACGGCCGAGTCGCGGAAGTGTTTGGCGGCGAGTCGCGGTGAGACGTATGCCCAGGTCACTACCGCAACGAGGACCACAACACACAGAAGGAGGACACGCTTCATAGCTGTCCTCTACTACCCCACATCGCGCGGACTCCCCCAGGGGGAGGTCCTCTAATGAAACAGATGCCTCAGAAGCTACTTCCGCTTCGTGATGCGAACGTTCGAGAACACGGCTCGCTCCGTGACATTCTCATCATGCGAGCAGACGAATAAGCCGACGTAGACCGAATCGGGAAGGGAGACGCCGGTGAGGCGCGTCGTGACGAGCGAGTCGCCGAATCGCGCCACCGACATGATGTACTCGCCATCGCGCCGCTCGAGCTGGATGATCGCGTCGGCGTCGGGCAGGCTGTCCGCCGACTTCTCCTCTTCGGTGATCCCGCCGGTCGAGCGCCGGAATTGCAGCGACATCAGGCCGTTGCCGTGCAACGCGGCGGTCACATGCGCGCTGCCCGGCTCGAGCCACGGCCGGATCGTCCAGCCAATCTTGCGGTGTTCCTCGCCGCCCTTACCGACAAAGTGCGCGCGCGTCGAAAGGGTGAAGTTGCCGCCCATTCTTTTCCAAACGAAGTGAAAATCGTCGTGTCGGTCCCACATGTTCCGACCCGAGGCCGCGATCAGATAGGTCTGCTGCTTCCGGTCGTACGAGACCGAGCCGGTGGCTGACCCGACATTCGTGTCGGCGGTAAAGATGCCGACCGCCTGGGCGCTCGCAGTCGCGGCCCAAACGGCGAGGCAGTACGCAAGGATCACAGGCTTCATAGGTCGCACAAAGATACTCCTCGGCACCCTTCGCTTCGCTCAGGGCAGGCTGTCGGCACGTCAACAAGGCGCGCGCCATGGGCATCGATAGTGGAGCTGTACCAAGCCATCCGCGAAGCGCTCGACGGATTGCAAATCCAAGAGCACGTCGCGGTGGCGTCGCGCGATGAGCGGTATGCCGTCCCCGATGAATATGGGCACCACACTAATGACGAACTCGTCGATCGCGCGGGCGTCCAGAAAGGACGCGATGATGTCACCGCCGCCCATGAGCCAGATGTTCTTGCCTGGCTCATCGCGCAGCCTGCTGACGAACGGTCCGATGGCGCCGCTCACGAATTCGACGCCGAACGGGGGGGGGGGCAGCGGGCGGCGGTGGCCGGCGTGAGAATACGAACGTCCGGTTTTTCTTCTCGTCGAATTTCGCGCCGAGGCGCAGGCTCGCCTCGTAGGTCTTCCGTCCCAGGATCGTCGTGTCGATCGTCTTCATGAATGCGTTCATCCCGTAGAACCCCGGTGGGGCGGGTCGGGACGTGAGCCAGTCGATGTCACCGTCCGGCCGCGCGATGTAGCCGTCGGCGCTGGCCGCGATGTGCACGATGATGCTGCGGCGCTTCCTCATGGAGACCCGGTCAGCACCCCAATCGTCTTGAGCCATTCTTCCACGAGCCGCGGCCATTCCGTGATTGGATCTTTGGTACGCCGCAATCCGAATCCATGCCCGCCGTTCGTGTACAGATGCATTTCCACCGGCACTTTGAGGTCTTTCAGCGCGATGTAGTAAACGAGCGCCTGGTTCACATTGTCCACGCTGTCCGTCTCGGCCTGGAGCAGAAAAGTCGGCGGCGTGTCTTTGGTGACGTGAATGTCGGGATTGAGACTGTAGCGGTGGTCCGCCGCGTCCATCTCTCCCCGCCACAGATGTCCTGGATACAGCGCCACCGCGAAATCGGGTCGCGCGCTCTGCGAGTCGGCGGCATCGACAGTGGCATACAGGCGGTGCTGATATCCATTGCTGATCGCGGCCACGAGATGCCCACCCGCGGAGAAGCCGAGGACGCCGATCTTGTGCGGATCGATGTGCCACTCCACGGCGTGCAGGCGCACGAGTCCCATCGCCCGTTGCGCATCTTCCAGCGCCGGGGCCGGTATCGGATTGATCCGGCACTTGCAGTCCGGCTGCCACGACGGCCCCGACTTGGGCACCCGGTATTTCAGCAGCACGCAGGTGATCCCCCGCGCCACGAGCCAGTCGCAGACCTCGGTGCCCTCGAGATCGATCGCCAAAATCTGATAACCGCCGCCGGGAAATACGACGATTGCGGCGCCCGTGTTTGTTCCTGTTGGCGAATAGACGGTAATGGTTGGTCGCGAAACATTCCGCACATAGGTCCACGGCTTGCCCGCGACCAGATGGCCTTCCACCGGCGCTGCTTGCTCCGGCCCCTGGGCCGGCAGCGAATCAGGAACCGCGCCGGGCCATAACGGCAGCTGCGTGTGTCCGGGCGACGGCTGCCAGGGAGCCGCCTGGGCGGTCAACGGCGCTGCGAGGCAGCACGCCATCAGCAACGATTTTCTCATGCCGTCCATCGGAGAGTTTCCGGTATCGGGGGTGTCGCTCCCGGCTGCGAGCAGACATACGCGGCCACGGCATTCGCCCGCTCGCTGATGTCGGCGAGCGAGCGGCGTTCCAGGAGGCCGACCAGCAAGGCCGCTGTGAACGCATCGCCCGCACCGACCGTATCACAGACCACTGTCGCCGGCGCGGCGGACTCACACACTTCGTCCGGCGTGACCAACAACGAGCCGGCCGGCCCGCGCGTCAGTGCAGCGAGTCTCAGCCCGAACCAATTGCATAACGTGCGTAACTGATCCACGACGTTCGTCGCGGCGAGTTTGCACAGCCGGGCAACGACCGGGAGCTCTTCGTGGTTCAACTTCACCGCGTTGGCCCGCTCGAGCGATCCAATGATCACCTGCTCGTCGAAGTACCGCTGCCGCAGATTGACGTCGAGGAGCCGCCATGCGCGGGGGTGTGTCGCGTGCAGCGCACGTCTGATCGTGCTGCGGGAGACGGATGATCGCTGCGCCAGCGTTCCAAAACAGATCGCGTTAGCGTTTTTTGCCACTGCTTCGACATCTTCCGACCAGGGCAGATAGTCCCACGCGACATCCGACGCGATATCGAACGCGGGCTGTCCGCCCGCATCGAGAGTGACTGTGACGACGCCCGTCGGACGTCCGAGCAGCTGCGTCACGGCAGTCCGATTGACGTGGGCCGCGTCGAACAGGTCCAATGCCGCATCACCGCGCGCGTCGGGTCCCACCGCGCTGATCATGTACGCGTCCGCGCCGAGTCCCGCGGCATGCATCGCGACGTTGGCTGGAGCGCCGCCGAAGTGCTCGCCATCCGGAAACACATCCCACAGCACTTCGCCAATCCCGACCACCACCGGCCGCATCATCAGGCAACCAGGCCCAACCGGCGCTGGATCTCCTCGAGCGGTACGCCCTTGGTCTCAGGTACCATCGCAAGAATCCACACGAGCTGCAGTGCCATCATGCCGCAGAAGAACAGGAAGATGGTGCCCGGCGCGAGCCTGCTGACCATGAGCGGAAACACAGTGGTGAGCAGCGCCGCGAAGACCCAGTGCGTGGCGCTGCCGAGCGACTGGCCCACTGCGCGGTAACGGTTGGGAAAGATCTCCGAGATCAGCACCCAGATCACCGTGCCTTGGCCGATGGCGTGCGCCGCGATGAACGCAAAGATACAGGCCGGCACGATCGTCACATGGCCCGTATAAAACGCCCACGAGCAACCGCCCAGCGATATGAGATAGCCGATCGACCCGATGATGAGCAGCGTGCGGCGGCCGAGCCGGTCGATGAGCCACAATCCCACGAATGTGAAGATCAGGTTGGTGATGCCGATCCCTACGGATTGCAACAGCGCCGCCTGCGGGCCGAGCCCGGTCATGGAGAAAATCCGCGGGGCGAAATACAAGATGGCGTTGATGCCGGAGAGCTGGTTGAAGAACGCCACCAGGAATGCGAGCGCGATCGGTACGCGCAGGCTCCAAGCCATCCTCGCTCCGCTCGGGGCAGGCTGTTCCGGAGAGGGGGACCTGTCGGCGCTGGCCGCGATCGCGTCGGCGGTCGCTTCGAGCTCAGGCCGCGTGGCGCCGGGCATGACGAGCGAGAGCACGTGCACGGCGGAAGAGCGGTCGCCTTTTCGCGTGATCAACCAGCGCGGCGATTCAGGAAGCCCAAAGCTCATGAGGATGTAAATGAGCGACGGGATGGCGGCGACGCCGAGCATCCAGCGCCACGCGTCGGGGCCAACGCGCCCGAGCAGCGCGTTCGACAGGAATGCGATCACGATGCCGAGCACGATGTTGAACTGGAACATGGCGGCGAGCCGGCCGCGCCGGGCGGGCGGAGCGATCTCGGAGATGTAGAGCGGCGCTGCCACGGTGCTGATGCCGATCCCGACGCCGCCAATGAAGCGCGCGATGATGAACGAACCCACGTTCGGTGCGAGCCCGGAGCCGACGGCTGATATAAGGAATAGCGCGCCGACCGCGACCAGCGTGGGTCGCCGGCCGAAGCGATCGGCCGGCCACGAGCCGAGCAGGGAGCCGAGGACGGTGCCGTAGAGTGCGGCGCCCATGGCAAAGCCATGCATCCCCGGACTCAAGCCCCAGAGACGCTGAATCGTCTGCTCGGCGCCCGATATCACGACGGTGTCGAAACCGAACAGGAAACCGGCAAGCGCGGAGGTGACCGCCCAGTAGAACAGCCGGCCGTTCCGCTGTGTCGTCTGGGCGATGATCGGTGTAGCTGCGTGCACGAGCAAAACGCTGGCGCGCTCGCGAGCGTTGCGATAGCGGGATGTGTGACGGCGCTCACGGTTTGAGCACGCGGTCATGGGCGGCCACCGTGTTTGTGGCCCTCGTCACGCCGCCCCCGCGTCACTCTCACGCATTATCGATTCTGCTGCTCAGAGCAAACCCGCCGAAAGGCGGGGACGCAGAGCCACGGGGCTACGGCGGTGCACCGCCTTGCTCGCCGGGCCGCCAGCAATGCACGCTGGCGGCTTTTTTATTGAGAGGAGCAGTCATGAACTTCAAATTCAAGTTGTCGCAGCGACTCGCGCGGATGCGAATTGCCGCCGCCATCGGCGTACCGCTCGCCCTCGGCTGCGGGATCACCTCGGCCGGCCCCGTCGTCGATCGCGTCGAACAGCTGCACATCAACCCTGGTCGTATCGCGCTGATGCCGTACCAATCGGCGAATCTCAATCTCCTGGTTGTCACCGGGCACGGTAATCCCCCTGACTTGGGAACCCTGCGCTGGTCGGCGACCGGAGGGACGATCAGCCCCGTTGGTCTCGTCGGCGACACCCTGCGGATGGTCTACACGTCACCGGCGCAGCCAGGTTCCTATAAGCTGATCATCACCACACAGACTTCGACGCCTGCGGATACGGCGGCGATCACAGTCACGGCAACGGCCATACCGGTGAACGCGGTCGCGGTCTCGCCCGGCAGTGTCAGTCTCGCCGCCGGGGACACCGCCACACTGCGCACGACGTTGACCGATACGAGCGGCAATGTGCTCTTCGGCCGGGCGATCGACTGGACGTCGAGCGACGGGGGCGTGGCCACCGTCCTCGCCTCGGGCTTTGTCCGGGCCATCGCTGCCGGCACCGCGACGATCACCGCGTCCACCGAAGGCCACAGCGGCTCCGCCGCCGTCACGGTCAAGCCTTAGCGCGCGCGCGCTCTCGCCGTAACTCAGCCCCCCCGACGCCCGCGGGGGGCTTTTGACGTCGTATCGTCCGAACGGTAGCGTTGTCGCTCCACTTTGGCGGGAGCACTCGAGTGAGCGGCAAGCAAAAGGCCACGTGGTATCGCTGGAACCAGGTTCAGCTCGAGGACGTGAACGAGAAGCTGTCCCGCCGTCTCATCACCGGCGACCAGGTGATGCTGACGCATGTGTATCTGAAGAAGGGCTGCATCGTCCCGAAGCACTCGCACATGAACGAACAGTTCACTTACATCCTGGAAGGCGCGCTGAAATTCTTTGTCGGGGACGACGGCGCCGAGGAGATCGTCGTGCGCGCGGGCGAGGTGCTTCACCTGCCGGGTAACGTACCGCACGAGGCGCACGCGCTCGAAGACACGCTCGACGTGGACGTGTTTTATCCGCCGCGCGAGGATTGGCTCAAGAAGACCGACGCCTACCTGCGGAAATAGTCAGGCCGCCCGCCCGTCGTCCCAAACGCAACACCGCGCCGCTCGGGGCCCATCACGGCAACCACCGCGCCCACGACAAACACCAGCGCCGCCGAGAGGGCCATGGTCTGCGCGTAGGTCGCATGCGCGGCGAACAGCGCCTGGGTGTGAGGAATCTGACTCGCCACAGCGACGCCGCACTGGTAGGCGAAGCCCGGGAGAAAGCCCCGTACACCATCCGGCGCGAGCTCATTGATGTGCGCGGGTATCACGCCCCAGGCACCCTGCACGAAGAACTGCATCAGGAACGCGCCGAGCACGAGAAGCGCGGTGACGGGGGCGAATGCCCAGATCGGGATCATGAGCACGGCGCCCATGAGCGCCAGCACAATGGTGCGCCGGCGGCCCCACCGGTCGGAGTAGAGACCGCACAGCACGCCACCCACGAGCGCGCCGAACTGGGAGAACGCCGTCAGCCCCGCTCGCGCCTGCGGCCCGAACCCCCAATCGCGTTCGAGGAAGGTCGGATACATGTCTTGCGTGCCGTGCGAGACCATGTTCATCAGGGCCATCAGCAGCACCAGATAGAGGAAGAGCTTCCAGTGTGACGCGATCGCGCGTCCCAGATGTGACCAGGTCTCATGCCGCGTTTCGCGCCACACATCCGATTCCTTCACGCGCGCGCGCACAAACAGCGCGAGCAGGGCGGGGAGCCCTCCGATAAAGAACAGCGGCCGCCAGCCCCAGCGGGGAAACACGAGGAGATAACACACCGCGGCCAGCAGGTAGCCGGCCGCATAGCCCTGTTGCAAGAGACCGGACATGACCCCGCGCAGACGCGCCGGCACCTTTTCCATGACGAGCGACGCGCCCACGCCCCACTCGGCGCCCATGCCGATGCCGAACAGCGCGCGCAGGATGAGAAATGTGGTGTAGTTCGGCGCGAGGCCCGTGAGCACTTCGACGACCGAGTAGAAGACGAGGTCGATCATCAGCGGCGTCTTGCGGCCGTAGCGATCGGCGAGGAGGCCAAAAATGAACGCGCCGACCGGGCGGAAGAGCAGCGTCAGAGTGAGCGAGAGGGCGATCGCTGCGTCCGACTTGCCAAAATCCTTCCCGATCGCGGTCAGCGTCATCACGACGAGGAAGAAATCGAACGCGTCGAGTGTCCAGCCGAGGAATCCGGCAAGGACAGTCGCGTTTTGATCGCTGCCGGATGGGCGTGGCGGTGTCATCCCGATTCGCCATGAAATAGGGCCTCCGCGCCTCGTTTTCGCTATTCCACAGTCCCGAGGTGCTACCAAAGCCCAATAACGACATCTCGCTGGACCTGTAGATAGATCTCTCGAATTCGACCTATCTCGAGGATCACCATGCATCGACCATTCACGGTGTCGCTGCTCACGTTGCTCACGGCAGTGTCGTCGGCATGTGGCGCGCAGGAGAAGGCTGCCGCAGGCGGGAATGCAACCAATGGGTGGGTGACATTGCCCTCTGGCGGGCGTCTCTATTACGACGTGGTCGGTACGAAAGGCGACACGATCGTCGTTCCGGGCGCCGTGTACTGGGAGTCTGCGCTCAAGCCCCTCGCGCAGAATCACGTCGTCGTCTTCTACGATCTCCTCGGCCGCGGGCGTTCCGACAGCGCGAGCGGGTCGCGCATCGCTCTCGATTCGATCGTCGCAGACCTCGAAACCCTGCGGAAATCCTTGAAAGCGGAGCGCATCGGCCTGGTGGGGATTTCAGTGAACGGCCTCGTGACCGCCGCCTACGCCGCCGCGCATCCCGATCGGGTGAGTCGTCTCGCCCTCGTCAATGCGATCGCCCCGACCGCGGAGGCGCAGGCGTCATACAAGCCACCCGAGCGCACGACTCGGGTCGACTCGACCGCGCAACGCGAGCTCATGCGATTGCGCGAGACCGGGGGCAGCCGGGAAGCGATCTGTCGGCAGTTCTGGAAGGCGAGCGGCGGATGGTTTGTCGGGGACCCGGCCGCGGCCTCTCGGCTCAATCCCACCTGGTGCTCCGTACCGAACGAGACTGTCGACGCTTCGCTGCTATGGCTCGGCTACCTCAGCAGCGCTTCCGGCTCGTGGGATCTGACGGCCACGGCGCGCTCCATCAAAGCGCAGGCACTCGTGGTGCGCGCACAGCGCGACTACTTCGCGAACCCCGAGGGAGGCAAAGCCTGGGCTGCCGCGATTCCGGGTGCCCGGTTGCTGACGCTGCCGGGGCTCGGCCACCTCGCGGTGCTCGAAAAACCGGACGCGGTGAACGGTCCCCTCCAGCAGTTCTTCGCCGGCAAGTGGCCGCCCGGCGCTGCGGCACCGTAAGACGCCGTCTCATTCGTCCCGATTTGGAAAAAGGCCTCGCTCGCGCGAGGCCTGTTTGCTTCGTGACCGGCACAGTTCGTGCCGGGATCGGAGTGCACATGCCACTCGGCGAGGGCCGTGTCCACGTTTCCTGAGATCGTTTGTCCCGTCGAGGGGCAACCGCTGCTCTCGAGCAGCACAAAATTTGTCTGCGCGCGCGGGCACGAGTGGCCGGTCGACCACGGCATCCCGCGCATGCTCACCGATCGAAAGAACTACGCGGACCCGTTTGGCCTGCAGTGGAAGGTCTTCCGCAAGACGCAGCTCGATTCCTACTGTGGCACCGACATCTCGCGGCGTCGTGCCCGGAGGTGTCTCGGGCCTCGTGCCTGGAGATTCCTGCACACGCATCCGGGCGCACAAGTGCTCGAGGCTGGCTGCGGCGCCGGACGTTTCACCGAGGTCCTGCTCGCCACGGGCGCCCGTGTCACGTCGATCGATCTGAGTCGCGCCGTCGAGGCAAATCAGGAGAATTTTCCACAGGACGACCGGCATCGGGTGCTTCAGGCCGACGTGCGGCATCTCCCGTTCGCGCCGCGCCAATATGATCTCGTCTTCTGCCTCGGCGTAATCCAGCATACGCCGAATCCCGAGGAGACGATCGCCGCATTATTCGACCAAGTGCGTCCGGGTGGCTGGCTGGTGATCGACCATTATACGCACACACTTTCCCGCTACACCAAAACCGCCCCGCTCTTTCGGCAAGTGCTCCGCCGTCTCTCACCGAAGCAGGGACTGAAGTGGACCACACGGCTGGTCAATCTTTTCTTTCCGCTGCACCGGTCCGTTCGCGGCAGCCGGATCGGGCAAGCGCTCCTGAGCCGAGTTTCTCCCGTTCTGACCTACTTTCAGACGTATGACCTGCCAGAGCGCCTGTATCGTGTGTGGGCGTTGCTCGAGACACATGATTCCCTCACCGACTGGTACAAGCACAAGCGCTCGAGAAAGCAGATCGAACGGACGCTGCAGGAGGTGGCGCGATCAATATCTGGTGCGAGAAAATGGGGAGTTTCGTCGCGGCCCGGTGCCGTAGAAGGCGCGGATCGCCGAAACTTTCCGCTCCGTAAGGTCCGTATCTCGGGTAACCGCGTAGCCACGCCGTTCTACTCCGGAGGTACCGATGCGCGCTGTCCGCAATCCCGGGAGAGTGGTGGGTCTCTGGTATCTGCTCCTCGTGTTCGCTGGTCCCCTGCGCCTCATGTACATCCCGCGCAAGCTGTTCGTCGAAGGCAACGCATCCGCGACCACCGCAAACATCGCCACGCACGAATGGCTCTTCCGATCGGGGATGCTGAGTGAAGTGATCGGATCGGTTGTCCTGATTTTTCTCGCGCTCGCGTTCTACCGGTTATTCAAGGATGTCGATCAGTATCTCGCGGTGCTACTCGTCATCACGGGCGGCATCATGCCCGCCGTGTTCACTCTGTTGCACGTCGCGATCGATGGAACGGTGCTGGGCGTTGCCCAGGCTGACGGTGCGTACTTCGCCGCGCTGGATCAGCCACACCGTGATGCGCTCGCGATGCTCTTCCTGCGCTTCAATCATTATGAGGTGGTCTCCGCGGAGCTGCTGTGGGGGGTGTGGCTGTTCCCGATGGGCGCGCTGACGTACAAATCGGGATTCCTGCCGCGCTTTCTCGGCGTGTGGTTGATCATCAATGGGTTCGCATACGTGGTGCTCTGCGTAACCGGCATCCTGTTCCCAGCTAACGAGGATAAGGTATTCCTCTACTCCCAGCCGGCCCTCTTTGGCGAGCTGGCGATTATGCTCTGGTTGCTCATCAAAGGGGCGACGCCGACTCCCGCGCGTGTCGAGCCCGCGTTCGCGGGCTAGCGGTCAATACGGCGGAATCGTCAACTCCACTTGGTCGCCCGGCATCACGGTGATCGTCTCGGTACGCTCGGTGTTGCCGCCGAGCGGGTGAAGGGCGAATCGCACCTGCGATGAGATTCTGACGATGTCGTCGGGAATCGTGAACACTTGCGTGGACATGGCGCGGACCATTCCGAGCCGCCACCGCGACGTCTCGCTGATCACGTACAGGTCCATGTCCTGAATATTCTGGTTGTCCACCTTGACGGT
>DASZNX010000055.1:0-18054 GCA_035551075.1 Gemmatimonadales bacterium
CGATGAGCTCGCCGCTCGCGGTCGTGCCGAATTCGAATTTGGTATCGGCGATGATGATGCCCCGTTCGGCGGCGTAGGCCCGGCCCGCCTCATAGAGACCGAGACTCGCCTGGCGGAGCCGCTCGGCCGTGGATCTGCCTAGCGCGCGCGCGACGTGATCGAATGTGACGTTCTCGTCGTGCCCCTGCTCGGCCTTGGTCGCCGGCGAAAAGATCGGCGGATCGAGTCGCGCGCTTTCTACGAGACCTTTTGGCATCGGCTCACCCGCGAGCGTCCCCGACTGCTGGTACTCCGCCCATGCCGAGCCGGAGATATAGCCGCGCACGACGCACTCGAACGGGACAGTGGTCGCGCGGCGTGTCAGCATAGCGCGGCCCTGCAGCTCGTGACGGTGCGCCGCGAGCGACGGCACGCGCGCCACGATTTGCTCGACGTCGGCCGTCACCAAATGGTGGGGCATGACCGATTGCAGACGATCAAACCAGAAGGCGCTCATCTGCGTCAGCACCGCGCCCTTGAAGGGCACGGCTTCGCGCATGACGACGTCGAACGCGCTCACGCGATCACTGGCGACGAGGAGCAGCTGGTCCGCGTCGATCTCGTACACCTCGCGCACCTTCCCACGTCGCAAGAGCCGAAGGGGCTGTTTGCTTTGGACCAACACACCCGTCATACCTGAACCTCCGCGGCGGCTGCCGCCGGCGCGGCCGCCTGAATAGAGCGCATCAAATCGGGTAGCACGCGATCGAGGAAATCGTCCACCTGTTGCGGCGCCCGGCCCACGTAGCCGGCGGGATCGAGCTCGCCTGCCTTCGCCTTTATGCCGAGCCGTTTGAACTCGGGATCATGCGCCAGCCGCTCGAGCAGATCCTTTCCGCCCTTCAAGCTGTGACCGCGAATGATCTCGTGCAGCTGCTGGCGGTCGCCGCCCGCTTTCACGCCACGCATCAGGAGCCGCTCGGTCGCGAGGAACGGCATTGCATCGGCGACGTGCTCCGCGATTGTCGCTTCCCGCACCTCGAGGCCCGCCGCGACATTCGTGGCGAGCACGAGTACCGCGTCCGTCACCAGGAATGCCTCGGGAATCACCAGGCGGCGGTTCGCGCTGTCGTCCAGGGTTCGCTCGAGCCACTGCTGCGCGGCCGTGTGAGCGGCGTTTCCCTCCAGCTCGATGACGAATCGGGCGAGCCCCGTCATTCGCTCGGCGCGCATCGGATTCCGCTTGTACGGCATCGCGGACGAGCCGACCTGCTCGCCCTCGAACGGCTCGAGAATCTCGCCTTCGTGCTGCAGCAGCCGCAGATCCGTGGCGAACTTCGCTGCCGATTGCGCGATGCCCGACAGCACGGCCATGATCTGCGCGTCGACCTTGCGCGTGTACGTCTGGCCGGTCACGGGGAAGACGGCGTCGAATCCCATCACCCGCGCCACACGACTGTCCAGCTCGCTGATCTTGGCGTGATCGCCGTCGAACAACTCGAGAAAGCTCGCCTGCGTTCCCGTCGTGCCCTTCACGCCGCGGAATCGCAGCGTCGCGATGCGATGCAGCAACTCTTCGGCGTCGAGCGCGAAATCCTGCATCCAGAGCGTCATGCGCTTGCCGACGGTCGTCAGCTGCGCGGCCTGAAAATGCGTGTACGCGAGGCAGGGCACCGCACGGTAGCGGCGCGCCTGCTTGCCGAGGGTCACGAGGACCGCCCCGATCCGCCCGAGCAAGAGCAGCATCGCTTCCCGCATGAGCAGGAGATCGGTGTTGTCGGTGACGAAGGCGCTCGTCGCGCCGAGGTGGATGTAGGGACGCGCGGCGGGCGCCTGATCGCCGAGATGGTGGATGTGCGCCATGACGTCGTGACGCAGCCGGCGTTCGTACTCCGCGGCCTTGTCGAGATCGGCGTCATCGAGATGCGCGCGCAGCTGCGCTACGCTCGCGTCGGGGATGTCGAGCCCGAGCTCTTTCTGCGCTTCCATCAGCGCGAGCCACAGCCGGCGCCACAGACCGATGCGCCGGCGCTCGCCCCACAGCGCCTGCATCGCGGGAGAGGCGTACCGTGTCGAGAGCGGGGAGACCCAGTTCAAACCGCTGCCTTCGCGCGCGCCACGAGCTTGTTCCAGTCGGCGAGGAACTGCTCGAGGCCGCGGTCGGTGAGCGGGTGCTGCAGCAGTTTTTTCAGGACGTCGGGCGGCAGCGTCGCCACGTCGGCGCCGATCATGGCCGCCTCGACAACGTGGCGGGGATGGCGAATGGATGCCGCGAGAATCTGGGTCTCGATGTTGTAGTTGTCGAAGATCACGCGCGCTTCGCGGATGACATCCATGCCTTCCTGCCCGACGTCGTCGAGCCGGCCGATGAACGGACTGACGTACGACGCGCCGGCCTTGGCCGCGATCAAGCACTGCACGCTCGAGAAGCACAGCGTCACGTTGGTCCGAATACCCGCCGATGCCAGCCGGCGCACCGCCACCATCCCGGCTTCGAGCATCGGAATCTTCACGACGATGTTCTCGGCGATCTTCGCGAGCTCGGTGCCTTCCTTCACCATGGCGTCGGCATCGACGGCCACGACCTCCGCCGACACGGGCCCGTCGACGAGCGAGCAGATTTCCTTGAGGACGTCGCGCGGATCGAGATCGCCGGCCTGCTTGGACAGCAGCGAGGGGTTGGTCGTGATCCCATCGATCAGTCCAGCCTGCGCGGCCCAGCTGATGTCTTTGAGACTGGCCGTGTCGAGGAAAAACTTCATGCGGTCGACTCCTCGGCGTAGAGGTCCGGTGGATACCGCACTGCCTCCAGGTACAGGCCCTGGGGCGGCGCGGGCGGGCTGGCCGCCAGATTATTGGTCGCGGTGAGCAGACGAGGGAAATCCGCCGGCGGGCGCCGGCCAAGGGCGATGTCCACCATGGCGCCGACAATGAAGCGCACCATGTGATGCAGAAACCGATCGGCCTCGACCGTGAACGCCATCCCCATTCCGTCCGCTCGCGGCGCCCAGTTGGCTAGCGCCACGCGGCATCGGTAATGGCTGGTGTTCGCGCCGGCCGCAGCCAGGCCGCGAAAGTCGTGCTCTCCCAGGAGAGCCGCCGCCGCGCTCTGCAGCGCGCTGGCGTCGAGCGCTCGACCAAGCGCCCATTCATACGGCTTGCGAAACGGCGATGCCGCCGCTTCGTCCGTTCCGATCAGATAGCGGTAACGCCGTGCGGTCGCATTGCGTCGCGCATCGAACCCCGGCTGCATCGGGTGCATCTGCAGCACCCAGATGTCCCGCGGCAGGAGCGCATTCAGGGCTCGCCGGAGCTCCTGCGCCGCCGCGCTCCATCGCTCGCTACCGAGAAAGCTCACGGCCTGGCCAAGCGCATGCACGCCGGTATCGGTGCGACCGGCGCCCGTTGCGACAACCCGCCGGCCCGCGCCCATCAAGCGCTCGAGCACCGCCTCGAAATCGCCCTGAACGGTGCGATCCTTCGGCTGGCGCTGCCACCCTGCGAATCCGCCCCCGTCGTACTGAATCACCGCTAAGAAGGGGCGGCTCGTCACACGCGGAAAGATGCAACTCGTTGTCACTATTTGACAAGGGTGATAGGCTTAAATCGTCATGGATACCTTGCCGCTGCGCCGCGCGCTCGCCGCGCTCGCCAATCGCCAGTCGCTCTCGGAGGAGCAAACCGCGGAGGTTTTCGGCGTTGTCATGAGTGGTGACGCGACGCCCGCGCAGATCGGCGCCTTGCTGTTGGGATTGCGCGCCAAGGGGGAGACCGCCGACGAGCTCGCCGGCGCGACGCGCGCGTTGCGCGCGGCGATGGTGCGCGTTGCGACATCCGGCAATCATCTCGTCGATACGTGCGGCACCGGTGGCGGAGCGGTGTGCACGTTCAACATCTCGACCGTCGCCGCGTTCGTCACGGCGGGCGCCGGCGCAGTCGTCCCGAAGCACGGCAATCGCTCCTACACGTCGCGCTGTGGATCCGCCGACGTACTGGAAGCGCTCGGCCTTCGCATCATGCTCGAGCCTCGAGCTGCGAGTCGCGTGCTGGAGCAGGCGAATGTCGTATTTCTGTTCGCGCCGAACTTCCATCCGGCCATGAAGCATGTCGGCCCGGTCCGCCGCGAGCTCGGCACGCCGACGTTGATGAACCTCATCGGACCTCTCGCCAACCCCGCCGGCGTGCGGCGTCAGGTCGTGGGTGTCGCCGATCCCGATCGTGCCGGGATCGTGGCGGAAGCGTTGCTGCGCCTCGGCGCCGAGCACGCGCTCGTCGTGCACGGCCGCGTGGGAATGGATGAGATCTCGCCGCAGGGAATCACAGATGTGTGGGAAGTAAAGGATGGTAGTGTGCGTCATTGGGAGATCGATCCCGAGCGGTTCCGGCTCGCCATCGGCGACGTTGCCGAGCTGCAGGGCGGGGATCCCGCGGCGAATGCGGAGCGGCTGGAGCGAATTCTGGCGAACGGCTCCGCGGATCCATCGGGATTGGCGGCGGTGCTGCTGAATGCGGGCGCCGCGATCTATGTGGCGGGGATCGCGGGCTCATTGGCCGAAGGTATCGGTCGGGCTCGGGAGGTTGTCGCGTCCGGAGCGGCGCGCGGCGCGCTCGAACGGCTGCGCAAGGCGACCGCTAGTATTTCCTGATGACGCCGACCACGATGCCCTGGATGATCACGTCGCGCTCATTGATGCGGAGCGGCTGCACCGAGTCATTGGCCGGCTGCAACCTGATCCACCCGCCGGGCTCGCGGTAGAATTTTTTTACGGTCGCGCCTTCGCCGTGCACCAACGCGATCACGGTCTGGCCGGCGTCCGCTTGATTCCGCTCCTGCACGACGACGTAATCGCCGTCCTTGATGTGCTCGTCGATCATGGAATCGCCGCGCACCTTGAGCACATAACTGCGCCCACGGCGGGGCAGTAGCTCGTCGGGAACCGCGATCGTCTCGTCGCCGGTGACGGCTTCGATCGGCTGGCCGGCGGCCACGAGACCGAGCAATGGCAGCTCGGTTGCGCCGGTTTGACCCTTGGGAGGGACGACTTCAATCGCGCGGCTTTCGTTGTGCGTGCGGCGGATATAGCCCTTGCGTTCCAGATTGGTGAGGTGCTCGTGAACGGTCGCGAGGGACTGGAATCCGAATTGGCGGGCGATCTCCTCGAAGCTCGGGGCGTACCCTTTATCGCCCAGATGGCTCGTGATGTAGTCGAGGATCTCGCGCTGGCGACGCGTGACCGGCATGGTGGCTCCCGAAGATTTACCGAAACACTAATCTACCCGAATATCGACCGAACGCAAGGATGCTAGACAACCCGCGTCCTACCTCGCTAAACGCTATTCTGGCGAACGCTCGCGAGCGGGTGACAGCGCTCCGCGTACGAGCCGCGGAGCTCGAGCGAGCGGCTGCCGACGGGCCGACGGTGCGCCCATTTCCCGGAGATGTCGGACGCACAGTGGGACTCATCGCGGAGGTCAAGCGTCGCTCGCCTTCTCAGGGAGCGATCCGCGCCGATCTCGACCCGGTCGGGCACGCGCGGGCTTACGTCCGGGGCGGGGCCTTGGCCGTTTCGGTCCTCACGGATGAAAAGCACTTTGGGGGAACGCTCGAGGACCTGTCCCGCGTCGCCGCCGCGGTGTCAGTGCCGGTCCTGCGCAAGGACTTCATCCTCGACGAGCTACAAATAATGGAAGCGCGCGCTGCCGGCGCGAGCGCGGTGCTATTGATCGCCCGCGCGGTTTCGCCTGACCAGCTGCACAGTCTGGCCGCAGCGGCGCGCACCTGGGGATTGGCCACGCTGGTCGAGGTGCACGCGGAGGCGGAGCTCGAAGCAGCGCTCGCGACTCGACCGAATGTGCTGGGCGTGAATGCCCGGGATCTTTCGACTTTCGCGCTCGACATGCGCGGGGCGGAGCAAATCGTCAGCCGAGTGCCGAGAGGAGTGACCGTAGTGGCCGAAAGTGGCGTCGAGCGACGCGCGGACGTTGAGCGATTAGCCCTCGCGGGGGCTGATCTCGTGCTGGTGGGCACGAGCGTGGCGCGTTCTGATGATCCGGAGCAGACGGTGCGCGCGTTGGTAGGCGTGAGACGTGAAACGGGGGCGCGCAGATGAGATACCGTCGGCAGGTCGGCACCTCGGCACGATGTTCGCGTGCCACTCGTGCCACTCGTGCCACTCGTGCCATTCGTGCCATTCGTGCCAACGTGCCAACGTGCCGACGTCAATGACTAACGTCGCTGGACGATTCGGGCCCTACGGCGGCCGCTACGTCCCCGAGACGCTGATGCACGCGCTCGAGGAGCTGGAGCGCGTGTACGATGCGGCCCGCGCGGATCCCCGCTTCTGGTCCGAGCTCGATGAGCTGTTGCGCAACTACGTCGGCCGGCCGACGCCCATCACCGCCGTTCCCCGCCTCTCGGCGCAGGTGGGCGCTCAGGTCATTCTCAAACGCGAAGACCTGAACCATACGGGCGCGCACAAAATCAACAACACGCTCGGCCAGGTGCTGCTGGCCCAGCGCATGAACAAGCGGCGGATCATCGCCGAGACCGGGGCGGGGCAGCACGGCGTGGCCACGGCAACCGTGTGCGCGCGCTTCGGGCTCGAGTGCGTCGTCTACATGGGCGAAGAGGACATGCGGCGCCAGCGCCTCAACGTGTACCGCATGGAATTGATGGGCGCGACGGTCGTCCCCGTCACCTCGGGAACGCGCACGCTCAAGGATGCGACAAACGAAGCGTTGCGCGACTGGGTCACCAATGTCACGACGACTCACTACATCATCGGCTCTGTCGTGGGACCCGATCCCTTTCCGCGCCTGGTGCGCGATTTCCAATCGATCATCGGCCGCGAAGCCCGCGCGCAGGTGCAGGAGCAATACCGCCGGCTGCCAAGCCTCGTCGTGGCGTGCGTCGGTGGCGGGTCGAATGCCATGGGGATTTTTACCGCCTTCCTCGACGACGCGTCGGTTCAGCTCGTTGGAGTCGAAGCGGCCGGTGAGGGTATCGCGAGTCACCACCACGCGGCGACACTCGGCGCTGGACGGCCCGGTGTTTTTCACGGCAGTCTCAGTTACTTACTCCAGGATGCCGATGGACAAGTCCAGCCGGCCCATAGTGTCTCGGCAGGTCTGGACTATCCCGGGGTGGGTCCTGAGCACGCTTTCTTGAAAGACACGGGCCGCGTATTGTATGAAGCCGTGACCGATCGGGAGGCCCTGGATGCCTTTGCCGCCCTCTCGCGGCTGGAGGGCATACTCCCGGCACTCGAGAGTGCCCACGCCATCGCGTGGGTGATGAAGAGCCGCCGAGCCCCCGACGATCTCATCCTCATCAACTTGAGCGGTCGTGGCGACAAAGACGTCGCCATGGTCGCCGAGCTTACAGGCGGGGGAACCGCGCTCTGACCAATCCTGCTCAAATCCCCGAGTTGGCGCTTCCACCATCCCAGGTGGAGGAGCTGATGCAGGTCGTCAGCAAAGGGATGCGGGCGACGCAGCTCTATTTGCCGAACAATCCCGTGTATCAGCGGGCGGTCGAGAACCTTCGTACCGCGTTTCGCCAGATCTGGCAGGCCACGGACGACCTCATCCTCGACATCGGCGAAACCGCGATGCGGTGGGAGGATCATGTCGTCTACAATCAGGATCAACGCACGGAGAGCATCGCGTGGACGCTGTTCAAGGACGGCGTGCGCTCGCTGACCTTCAAGCCCGGCGTGGAAGAAGTCGAAATCGTGCGCTTCCTCGGCGTGCTGCAGCATGCGAAGAATCTGCAGTCAGACGCCCCGGACGATCTGTTGACACTGCTCTGGGCGGAGGATTTCCAGTTCATCAGCTACACGTTCCGCGAGCTGGCGAGCGAGAACGCCGTTCCGATCGAGCGCTCGGACGTCGACCTGCCCGCGGACCAAGCCGAGCGCAGCAGGCCGGACCCCACCGCGACACGACGTCAGGTCGAAGAAGAAGCGCCGCCCAAGCGCGAGGGTCTGGTTTCGATCGATGACTTCGACACGACCCTCTATTTCCTCGACGATAAAGAGATCGAGTACCTCCATAAGGAAGTCGAGCGGGAGTACGCCCAGGACCTGCGCCGCAACGTGCTCGCGATGCTGTTCGATCTACTGGAGCTGCAGACGTACGGCACGGTCCGCGCCGAGCTGATTTCGATCGTCGAAAACTTCATCCCCTACCTGCTCGGCGCGGGCGATTTTCGTTCCGTCGCGTTCATCTTGCGCGAGTGCAAGGTGATCCTGCAGCGGGCCCGCGAGCTGATCCCCGAACATCGGCAGATTCTTGAATTGCTGCCGGCGCGGCTCTCGCAACCCGAAGCGCTCTCGCAGCTGCTGCAGTCGCTGGACGAAGCCACAAGCCACCCGACCGAAGAGGACCTGACCGAGCTGTTCAGCGAGCTGCGCGCGGACGCGCTGGCGCCGCTGATGGGATGGCTGCCGAAACTGCACAACGAGCGCGTGCGCGCGCTGGTGCAGTCATCCGCCGAGCGCCTGGCGCAGGCACATGCCGCGGAGGTGCTGAAGGCGCTGGCGAGCAGCGATCCGGCCGTGCAGCTCGAGATGGTACGCCTCGCCGGCCGGCTCAAGTTGCCCGGAGCGCCCGATGGGATGGGCCCGCTGCTCGAGCACGGCGAGCGCGACCTGAAGCTCGCCGTCGTCGAGGCTCTGACCACCATCGGCAGCCCCAGCGCGACGCGCCTGCTCGAGAAGGCCATTGACGACTCGGAGCGCGACGTGCGCATTGCGGCCGTCAAGTTCCTCGGCCAGCGGGGCCACCGCAACGCGTTCCCGCGCATCGAGGCCGCGGTGATCGGCGGCAAGCTGAAAGACGCCGATCTCACCGAAAAGATGACGTTCTTCGAGGCGTACGGCGCGCTGGCGGGCGGCGCCGGCATCCCGCCACTCGAGAAGATCCTGGTCGCCAAGGGGCTGCTGTCGCGCAAGGAAGATCCGGAAACCCGGGCCTGCGCCGCGATGGCACTGGGCAAGATTCGCACGTCCGCCGCGCGCGACGTGCTGCAGAAGGTGGCGCAGGACAAAGAGCCGCTCGTGCGCAACGCCGTGAACCGCGCCCTGCGTGAAGTGGGGCCCGCGACATGACGACGCCGGCAGGAAAACGCCCGTCGATGATGGAGACCGTCCAAACCACGGACGGCTTTCTCCGTCACGCCGGCCGCGATTTCCTGGTCGTTCTCTACACCGCGTTTCGCTCGCTGAAGCTGTATCCGATCGAGAACGCGCAGGTACAGAAATCCCTGGACGACCTTGCGGCGACCACCAAGCAGCTGCTCGACGTGGAGCGCGAGCTCGAAGTCCGCATTCAGGGCGAGTTCATTTTCGTGAACTCGACGCGGTTGCGCCTCGACCTCGACAACTACGCCTCGTTCTCGCACATCCTCAACGTGTTCCAGCAGTGCGGCATCGGCACGGTGCGCATGGATGAGGGCGTGGACCGCCGGCAGCTCCAGATCTTTGTGTCGCTGCTGTTGTCTTACGCCGCGAAAGACGCCAATCCGAACAAGTTGTTCGAGCTCTCGCAGAAGTTGACCGATGGAGGCGTCTCCTTCATTACTGTCGAGCCTCCGCTCGAGGCCGAAGAAGACGTCGAAGAAGAGGAACGGCAGAAAGAAGCGGCGAAGCGCACGTATGCGCGGTCGGTGGCGGTGACGAAAGAAGTCATCAACAGCATTCGCATGGGACGCACGGCCAACGTGAAGAAAGTAAAGCGCGCCGTGCAAGCGATCGTCGATCAGGTGCTCAACAACGAATCCTCGCTCGTCGGGCTGACCACGCTGCGCGATTACGACGAATACACGTTCACGCACTCCGTCAACGTCTGCATCTTCTCGGTCGCGCTGGGGCGCAAGCTTGGCCTCAGCAAGCTGCAACTCTACGACGTCGGCATGGCCGCGCTCTTCCACGACGTGGGAAAATCGCGCGTGCCACTCGAAGTCCTGAATAAAGACGGCGGTCTCACCGAAGAGGAATGGCGGATCATGCAGGCCCATCCGTGGCTGGGCGTGCTGACGCTGTTTGGATTGCGTGGCTACGGCGAGATCCCGTATCGAGGCATGGTCGTGGCGTACGAGCATCACATGAAAATCGACCTGACGGGATATCCCAAGTCGATTCGCCCGCGCATCCTGTCCATCTACTCGAAGGTGATCGCCGTCGCGGATGGCTTCGACGCGGCCACGAGCCGGCGCGTGTACCAGACCACCCCCATCCAACCCGATCAGGTACTGAAGGAAATGTGGGAGAATCCGCGCCGCGGCTACGATCCGGTCGTGGTCAAGGCGTTCATCAATCTGATCGGCATCTATCCCGTGGGGACATGCGTCATTCTGGACACGTACGAGGTCGCGCTGGTGCACACCGCGAACCCCGACGTCGCCCACGTCCACCGCCCGGTGGTGCGGATCGTCACGACGCCGGATGGCGCTCCCCTGAAACCCGGCACCGTGGTGGACTTGTCGCTGAAGGACGCGAATGGGAATTTCCCGCGCACGATCGTCAAAGTCACCGATCCGGTCAAATACGGCATCAACGTCAGCGACTATTTTGTCTAAGCGCGCGCCGGTGATTGCCGAGCGGTGGCAGGCCCTCGGGAAGCAACGCGCGCTCATCCCCTATCTCACCGCGGGATTTCCCACTCCGGAGACGTCGCTCGATTTGCTGCGCCGGATGGCGACGGCCGGCGCCGACTTCGTCGAAGTCGGCGCCCCGTTCTCCGATCCACTCGCCGACGGGCCCACGATTCAGCGCACCACGCAGGCTGCGCTCGAGCAGGGAATGACCATGCCGCGCGTGCTGGAGCTCGTTGGGAAGGCCGGGCTCCAGATCCCCGTGATCATCATGACATATCTCAACCCGGTAATGGCGTACGGGGTCGAGCGGTTCGTCCGGGATGCGCAGGAAGCCGGCGTCGCCGGCGTGCTGCTCACGGATCTCCCCGCCGGTGCGGATGCGATAGTCGAGCAGACGGTCACGAAGAGCTCGCTGTCGCTCATTCGTCTCGTTGCGCCCACCACGGATGACGCGCGGCTTGCGGCCGCGCTGCAGCACGCAAGCGGCTTTGTCTACCTCATCTCCCGACTCGGCGTCACCGGCGCGCGCGACACCGTTCCTCCCGATCTCGAGCAGCACGTGCGCCGCGTACGCGCCGCCACGCGGCTTCCGGTCGCCATCGGGTTTGGGATCGCCACACCGGCGCAGGCGAGCGCCGCCGCGCGTCTCGCCGATGGTGTCGTGGTCGGCAGCGCCCTGATGGACGCGCTGGCCGCCGGTGGCGTGACGGCGGCGGAGCGACTAGCGCGCGATTTGGCCGCCGCGGTCCACGGATGACTATCTCGCGGTTCGTCGCGCTCTATAGTCAGGCGCTGGCGTGGATCGGCACCGCCGTCCTCGCGGCGGCTCTCGCGACCGATCCCCGCTGGCTGGGTCAGGTCACGGAGATCGCCATCATGTTCGGCGCGACGGTCGCGTTGCGCGGGCTGACGGTGCCACTCAGCAAGTATTCGTACCTCACGCAGACGGCGCTCGTCGGCATCGCCGGCAGCCTGCTCGTGGGCGTGCCCGCCACAGCGCTGGCGATCGCCGCAGCGGTTCCGATTACCGATTCGCTCTGGCAGCGCAAGCCGCTCCGCGTCGCCTGGATCAACCTCGGGCGCGAGATCATCACGATCGTCGCGGCGTACGGCGTCTATGCGACACTGCTGCATTGGCTCGGCATGACGGCGGGTGGCGCGTCGGTCCCGGTGATCAACATCGAGCTGCTGCCCGCGCTGGCGGGATATGCGCTCGCGTACTTCGTATTCGGCCGCGTCCTCTTTTACTTCAGTCTCATCATCCGCGCGAAGCTGGAGCCCGCCGAGCGCCTCATGATCGTGCGCTACGAGGTGATCGGCTACGCCGCGACGCTCTTCGCCGCCACGATTGTCGTCGGCGCGGTGGTGGCGTGGTCGTTCGAGGCATGGCTGCTGGTCGGGCTCGTCCTCATCTTCCTGGGACTCCTCCTCAAGCAGATGATCGAAGAGGCGATCTCCGCCGAAGAGTTGAACAAGATTCACGGGATGGAAGCGGTAATCACGGCGAACATCAGTCTGGCCGACTCGTTCCAGCGCATCGAGCGCCTGGCGCACCGCCTGGTGGATTGGGGCGACTTCCGGATCTACCGGCTGCACGACGGGGTGCTGTCGCTGGTCCACCGCTCCGAGCGCGGACGGGAAGACCGCGGTGAGCCTTCCCAGGATACCGCGGCGCTCCGGCAGCACGCCATCAAGACCGGCGAGACGGTGGTGATCGACGACGTCACCCGCGACCAGCGCATCGCCGACGCACCGATCGAGGTGCAGAGCCTGGTGATCGTGCCGCTCAAGTTCGGGGATCACGTGATCGGCACCCTGGAGCTCGAGCACCACAAGCGCAACAGCTATCGCCGCCAGGACATCCTCACGATCACCACGTTCGCCAATCAGCTCGCCACCGCCGTGCACATCACCGATCTGCGGCGGCCACTCGTCGAGACGGTGGAGCGCATGACTCGCCAGCTCACGACCATCGCCCAAACCGCGGAGGCGCTGAAGCAAGCCGCGGCGGCGGTCGCCGCGTCCACCGGCGTGATCCGCGAAGGCGTGCGGCGGGAAGAGGGCGAAGTGTCGGGCGGACTCGAGGCCACTGAAAGCCTGGCGCAGGTTTCGCGCCGAGTGTCGGACGACGGGATGGGTGCGGCGCGCGCGTCCACCGCCGCGAGCGACGTCGCCAGCCGCAATCGCAAACAGATCCGTGAAGCGATCGAACGGCTCGTCGCGCTCAAGGCCTTCGTGGGCGAGAGCTCGAGCAAGGTGCAACAGCTCGGCCAGATGAGCCGCCGGATCACCGGCTTCATCGCGTCGATTCGGGAGCTCGCGGACATGACCAACTTGCTGGCCCTCAACGCGGCAATCGAAGCAGCGCGCGCCGGCAAGCACGGCAAGGGCTTCGGCGTCGTGGCCGATGAAGTGCGCCGGCTCGCTGAACAAAGCGCCAACGCCGCGGCGGAGGCGGGCGAGCTGGTTCAGGACATTCACACCCAGGTTGGTGAAGTCGTCGAGCAGATGCGCCGCGGGCAGGTCAACGTGGGCGGCGTCGAGGAGCTCTCGGCGGCCGCCCTCGAAGCGCTCGATGCGATCGTCGCCGCCACCGCCGAGGCCACGGCGCATGCCGGCCGGATCACGGCCGCCGCCGGCGAGCAGAATGTGGCGTTCGATCGTCTGCGCGAGCGGATCAACGCCGTCGCGAGCATCGCCGGCCAGAACCGCGTCGAAGCGGATGATGTGGCGACCCGCGCGGTGCAGGCCGCGGAAGGATTGACCGACCTCGAGCGGGCTACCCGCGACCTCGAACAGGTCGCTACTATGCTACGTGACTTGACTCGCGGCTTTGCGAACGTAGCGTAGCCCCGCCGTGACAACCGCCGAGCGAGCGTACGTGGCTCTGGGGTCCAACATGGGTGACCGGGCGGCGCATCTCGCGCACGCGCGCAAGCGCCTCGACGAATTGCCGGGCACGCGCGTCGTCGCGGTGTCGCGCGTCGAAGAGACGGCGCCGATCGGACCCGTGCCCCAGGAACCGTACTTGAATCAAATGATTCTCATCGAGACGACGCTCGGGCCGGCCGAGCTGCTTCAGCATTGCCGCGAGATCGAAGCGGAGCGGGGGCGGGTGCGCCGCGAGCGCTGGGGACCGCGGACGCTGGACCTCGACATCGTGCGGTACGGCGCGCGGACCGTCCAGGAGGCCAATCTGACCATTCCGCATCCCGAGCTCGTGAACCGCGACTTCTGGCGCCGCGAAATCGCCGAGCTCGAGGCGATGACGGATGGCTAATGTCACGACCCGCGGCCTGATCGAGATGAAGGCGAAGGGCGAGCGCATTGTGGCGCTCACGTGCTACGACGCGCTCTTCGCCCGCCTGCTCGACGCGAGTGGGATCGATATTCTGCTCGTCGGGGACTCGCTCAATCAGGTGCTCGCCGGCGGCGCGTCGACGCTGTCCGCCACGCTCGAGCAGATGATCTATCACACGACGATCGTGCGCCGTGGCGCCGAGCGGGCGTTGGTGATCTGCGACATGCCGTTCCTTTCCTATCAGATCTCAGCGGAAGACGCGCTGCGCAACTGCGGCCGGGTGCTGAAGGAGACCGGTTGCCAAGCCGTGAAGATCGAGGGCGGCCAGCACATGGCCGCGACCGTGCGGCGCCTCGTCGACGTGGGCATTGCCGTGATGGGCCACATCGGCCTCACCCCGCAGTCGGTGCACGCGCTGGGCGGTCATCGGGTGCAGGGACGCGATGAACCGACGGCCGAGCGGCTCCGCGCGGATGCCAAAGCCCTGGAGGATGCCGGCGCATTCGCCGTCGTGCTCGAGCTCGTCCCCGCGGCGCTGGCGTCACAGATCACGAAGGCGCTCACGATTCCCACCATCGGCATCGGCGCCGGACCCGCATGCGACGGGCAGGTGCTCGTGCTCCACGACATGCTCGGACTGAACGAACAGTTCTCGGCGAAGTTCGTGAAGAAGTATGCCGCGCTGGCGGAGGATGTCCGGGAAGCTGCCCGATTGTTCGCGGCAGAGGTGCGTGAGGGCCGCTACCCCGGACCGGAGCACTCGTTTGGGAAATGATCAATGATCAGTGACCAATAATCGTTGCCGATCATTGAAAATTGATCATTGATCATTGATTATTGATCATTCCGACAGGGGGGCGATGTGTCGAAAACGGAAGACGAAAGGCTGGCCAAGCTGATCAAGAAGAACATGGCCAAGGCGGCCAAGGTCAAACCGAAGGCACGCAAGCGCTATGACCCCACGCTGCCGCCCGAAACTACCGACGACGATATCGAGCGCCGCGACTTCTTTTCGGAGATGAAGAAGCGCGAGTTCTAGTTGCGCGAGATTTCCAGCCTTCCCGAGATGCGCTCCTGGTCTCGGGCTGAGCGATCCCACCGCCGCACCATCGGCTTCGTGCCCACCATGGGCTCCCTCCATCAGGGACACCTGCGTCTCGTGGATCGGGCCCGCGAGTTGTCCGATCGCGTCGTGATGAGCGTCTTCGTAAACCCGCTGCAGTTCGGTCCGCACGAGGATCTGGCGCGCTACCCGCGTGACCTGACGCGCGATCGCGAGTTGGCCAGTGAGCGCGGTATCGATTGCCTGTTTGTTCCTGACACCAAGGCGATGTATCCCAGCGAGCCGCTGGCCCGCGTCGTCGCGGGGCCGGTCGCCGACACGCTCGAGGGCGCTGCCCGGCCGGGACATTTCACCGGCGTTCTCACGGTCGTGGCGAAGCTGTTTCACATCGTCGAGCCGGATGTGGCCGTGTTTGGCCGCAAGGATTTCCAGCAAGCCGCGCTCGTGAAGCGCCTGGTGCACGATCTCGATTTTCCGATTGCGATCGACGTGGCGCCTACGGTGCGCGAGCTCGACGGTCTCGCCCTGTCCTCACGCAATGCCTATCTCTCGCCCGATGAACGCCGGTCCGCCATGGGATTGTCACGCGCGCTGCGGCTGCTGGAGCAAAGCTGGCGCGGGGGCGAGGCGGATCCGGCCAGACTCAAGCTGGCGGGCATGGAGGCGATGCGATCCTCGGGCGTACTGCCGGAGTACTGCGCGCTCATCGACGACGATCTGCAACCTGTCTCCCGCGTGACCGCGCGCACCGTCGCGGTCGTGGCCGGGCGACTCGGGAAGACGCGGTTGATCGACAATGTGGTCCTCGGCGAAGGAGTCGGCGCGGACCCGAGGGTCACACCGTGAGCTTGCCGCCGTGGGCGCAGGCGTCGCCCGAGCGGCGGGCGCATATCGAACGCGTGGTGGCCCTGCTCGACGAATGGGCGAAGGCGATGCACGTGCCGGCGAGCGAGCGTGAACGCTGGCTCCGTGCCGGCTGGCTGCACGATGCGCTGCGGGATGCGTCGCTCAACGATCGCCTGGCGCACGGTCCCGCAGCGGCGGACCGCGCGGCCGCAGAGGGCGAACGAGATCGTGGTGTGCTGGACGCGGTGCGGCATCACACGATTGGCTACGCCGGATGGGACGACGCTGGACGCATGCTGTATCTCGCGGATTTTCTCGAGCCAGGCCGGAAACCGACCGACAGCACGCCGGATCGCGCGGAGCTTGCGCGACGCGTCGTAACGGAGCGTGACGCGATCCTTCGAGAGGTCGCGCGCCGGCGCATCGAATGGATGCTGCGGTCCGGGTGGGTGATTCCCGAGCAGACGGTGAAATTCTGGAACGGCCTGGTTGGCAAATGAAAATCGCCGCCGTGGGCGGGGGCATCGCCCTGGTTCTTATCGCTTGCCGTGGCGGCTCTCCGAACGCCAGTCGGATTCCCGGCGACAGAGGACCGGCAATCACCGTGGAAGTCCTCAACGCGAGCGGGCGCGCGGGCGGTGCCCGCGTGGGAACGCGATTGCTCCGCGAAGCGGGAATCGATGTGGTCTATTTCGGCAATGCGCCGGACAATGGGCTCGACACCACGCGCATCATCATCCGGCGCGGGGCTGCCGATGCCGGAGCCCGCGTCCGCGCCGCGCTCGGTATGGGACGCGTCGAGATCGCGCTCGACAGCACGAAGCTACTCGATGTGAGCGTGCTCCTCGGCGCGGACTTTGCGGCGGCGAGCGCCGCCTTCGACTTCCACCCGTAGTTGTCCGCAGGCGGCGCTGATGTCGAGGCCCCGGCTGCGCCGCAACACCGCCTCCACCCCGCGCTGCTTCAACCGCCGCTCGAATGCGAGCATCTGCGCGCGCGCGCTGGGCGTCAGATCGGGCGCGCCGCCGGGATGCAGCGGCAGCAGATTCACCAGCGCATCGAGCGGCTGCGCGAGCCTGGCAAGCTGATCCGCGGCCTCGAGCGAATCGTTCTTCCCTCCGATCAACACGTATTCCAGCGTAACGCGGCGCCGGAATTGCTGCAGCGCCTTCATGAGATCGGGCAGTTTGTATTTCTTTTCGATCGGCATGAGCTCGAGACGCAGGGCGGGGGACGGCGCGTGCAATGAGACCGCGAGGCGGAATTGCTCGGTCCGCTCCGCGAACTTGGCGAGGTTCGGCAGGATCCCCACGGTCGACAGGGTGATGTGCCGGGCACCGATCCCGAATCCTTCCGGCTGGTTCAGGATCGTCAACGCCGTGTTCACCGCATCCCAGTTGAGGAGCGGTTCGCCCATACCCATGAACACGATATTCGTCGGCTTGAGGCTGGAATCGCGCAGCACCAGCTCGCGGACCTGACCGGCGATCTCGCCAGCCGTCAGATTGCGCCGAAATCCCATGCGACCGGTGGCGCAGAACACGCACCCCAGCGCACACCCGGCCTGCGACGAGATACAGAGCGTCCGGCGCTTTCCTTCCGGGATCAGGACGGATTCGATCGCCTCGCCATCGTCGAGCGTCCACAAAAATTTCTCGGTGCCGTCACTCGACACCTGATGCGTGCGCAGCGCCAGTCGTTTGAAAGGAAAGGCCTCCTCGAGCGCTGTCCGCAGGGCGGCCGGCAGGTCGGTTGCGTCACTCCATTGAACGACCGGGCGCTCCCACAATCGCGGGACGATCTGGCGCAGGCGATAGGCGGGCTCGCTCCGCGCAGCCAACCACTTTTCCAGCTCTTCGCGGGCGGCGGCCGGCGTCACACTCAGCAGATCGACACTCATTTGAACCGCGCGTCCAATCCGACCCGGTACGCCGCGCCGACGTCGTTGACACCGGCATCGCGGGCCAGCGTGACGTGATACTTTCCGACCGCGAGTCGAATGCCCGCCACGGGACGCCAACTCGATCCTGTCCCGTAGGCGCCTTCGTAGACAAGGAGGAAATCCAGCATGAACGACTGCGCGAGCTCCATGCCCAGCCCGAATTGGTGGTCGGCCGTAAACCCGTGCGCAAACGCGATTCCGTAGCGGCCGCGCAGCGCCGCGCGCTCACCGGAGATCTTCCCATTCCACAGGCGCGCTTCGACGCCGGCATAGACATCCTGGGATGGATCATCCAGCGCGAGCGAGGAGAAGAAGTGCGTCGCCGC
>DASZNX010000056.1:0-14915 GCA_035551075.1 Gemmatimonadales bacterium
TGGTTGGCCGTCACCTATTTCACGAAGCCCGAGCCCAATGAAACCCTGGTTGCCTTTTATCGCCGCACCCGACCCTCACGAGCGGGGTGGGCGCCGATCGCCGTGCTCGCGCCGGAGGTCAGGGTCGCGCGCGATGGGCTCAACAATCTGCTCGACTGGATAGCGGGCTGCGCGCTGGTGTACGGCGCGCTGTTTGGCGTCGGCAAGCTCTTGTTGGGCGCGACTGGACCGGGATTGATCCTGCTCGCGATCAGCGCGATCAGCGGGTTCGTGATCTACCGCGACCTATCACGGCGCGGCTGGGCTACGGTGGTGGAGTGAGCGCGTCGTTTACGAGATCCGCGACGCGCCGGCGGACCTGAAGAATCTTGGTGTTGGCCCGCGTGGGATTCACGCGGTTGGTCAGCAGAATGATATAGAGGTCGCGATCGGGATCGAACCAGATGGACGTACCGGTATAACCGGTGTGTCCGAAGGCGTTCGGTCCCATTTTCGTTCCGGCGCTCGAGAGATCGGACGGCGTGTCCCAGCCGAGCGCTCGGGACGACCCCGGCGGGATGTTTTGGCGAGTGGTGAATTGCAGCACGATCTCCCGGCGTAGTTGGGGTTGGCTAGCCCCGGGGCGGGGCCCCGCGGTCCGCCGCGAAGCCAACAGCCACTGCGCGAACCGCGCCAGGTCCGGCGCATTCGAAAACAGTCCCGCATTCCCCGAGACGCCGCCCAGCCGCGCCGCGCTTTCGTCGTGCACTTCGCCGATCAACAGCCGATGCCGAAAGAACGTGTCCACCTCGGTCGGCGCGATCCGGTCGCGCCAGCTCGCGGGTGGTACGAAGCGCGTGGATGTCATGCCGAGCGGTCCGAACACGTCGTCGGCCAGCACCTGGTCAAACGGCCGGCCCGTGATGCGCTCCACCACTTGCATCAGGACGATCGCGCTCAGGTCGGAATACTCGAACCGCGTCCCCGGCGGCGACAACAGCAGCGACGTATCCACCATCTCGAGCGCCGCCGCGCGCGTCCGCGTCGAATCGAACAGCGGCAGGTCGGCCGCGAGGCCCGCCGAATGCGTGAGGAGGTGACGGATCGTCACCTGGTCTTTCATCGCGCCACGGAATTCCGGGAGATAGCGCTGCACCCGCGCGTCGAGATCGAGCTGGCCGCGGTCGACGAGGAGCATGCACTCGGTCGTGAGCGCGATGACTTTGGTGAGTGAGGCGAGATCGTAGATCGTCTCCGTCGTCACGGGACGAGGGTCTCCAGCGGCGTAGTGGCCGACCGCTGTGAGCAGCACGACGCTGTCATGGTATCCGACGGCGATGACTGCGCCCGGATACGCGCTGTCCACCTGGGATTGCAAATAATCCATCACCGCCTGGAACCGGCCGTAGGATTGCTGCTGTGTAGTGATGGGCGGAACCGGCAGCCGATGACTGCAGGCCATCGTCGCCGTCGCGACTACGGCAATCGCCTGCGCCGCCCGCATCACGGAATGATGACGTGCGCCGGCGGGCGCGGCGGCGGCACGGTCGAATCCGCGATCGCAATCCCGGCGCCGATGGGATACGCCGGCGGAATCCGAATCGGGAGCTTGCCGCGGATCGGCGACCAACCGAGCAGCGCGCGTGCGGCCGCGCGCTCCGCGGGGCGCACGCCACTCCAGGCGATCAGATAAGATTTCACGGCCGGCGTCTGGTTCAACAAATACGGGCTGCCGAGTGACACGAGCACCGTGGGTTTCACGGAATCCGTCACGGTGATCAGCCGCGCCAGCGAGTCGGGCAGCGCAATGTTTCCTTTGGCGGCGATCGGCCGCACGTTCATCGCGAAGATGACGGTCGGTGCCCGGCTGATCACCACGCGTGCCGAGTCGTACGATGCGGACCCCGACATCGGCCACAGCCGGAAGAAGCCCACCGTGTCGCCACCCAGGCGGAGCAGCTCGAGCATGCGCTGCCCGACATAACTGTTCAGCTCGTCGCCATATGCGATGACGGCCATGCGGCTGCGGGCGCGGCGCAGCCGTGCAACCGTTCCCGTCGTGTCGCGCACGAGCGTGAGCGAACGCTGCGCGATGTCGTCGGCCGCGTCCTGGAATGGTTTCGAGCCCACGATGCGCGCGATGGAGTCGAGCGGCACGGTCCGCCGCGCGAACAGCCCCAGCCGGCTCTTGATTTCGAGAACGCGCCGGACCGAGGCGTCGAGGCGCGACTGGTCGATCCGCCCCGATTGCAGTGCCACCAGCATCGACGCGATCGCGGAGTCGGGATCGGCCGGCATGAGCAGCAGATCCGAACCCGCCTCGAACGCACGCACCGCCGCTTCGCCCACGCCGTACCGTGCCACGATCGCGCCCATCTGCAGCGCGTCCGTCACGACCAGGCCTTTGAATTTGAGCGAGTCACGCAACACGCCGGTCAGCATGGCGGGGGAGAGCGTCGCCGGCGCGTCTCCGGTAAAGGCGGGAAAGGCGATATGCGCGCTCATCACGACCTGCGCGCCCGCGTCAATGCCGGCGCGGAACGGTACCAATTCGACCGAATCGAGCCGCGGATAGTCGGCCCGAATCGTCGGCAAGCCGATGTGGGAATCGGCATCGGTATCGCCGTGCCCGGGGAAGTGCTTCAGGGTGGCGAGCATCCCGTTTTCCTGGAGCCCGCGCACATAGGCGCGCACCAGGCGCGCGACGGCGTGCGGGTCTTCGCCGAATGAGCGGGTATTGATGATGGGATTCAGCGGATTGTTGTTCACGTCGGCATCGGGCGCGAAGTTCACGTGGATGCCCACGGCTCGCCCTTCGAGCGCGGCGACGCGGCCGATCGTGTACGCGTCGCGCTCGTCGCCGGTGGCCCCGGCCGCCATGATCATCGGGAACGCTGTGGCGCCGACGACGCGCATCGCGGCGCCCCACTCGAGATCGGCAGACACGAGCAGCGGCAGCTTGGAGCGGCGCTGCAGCGCGTTGAGCTTGGCGGCAATGTCGTATGGCGAACCCACCGAGATGATGATGCCGCCGACCTCGAGCGAATCCACCCAGCGCGTCGCGATCTGGTAGGTAGAGTCGTCCAGCGCCGTGTAATTGCCGCCCAGCCACGGCACCACGAGCTGGGCCACTTTCTGTCGTGGCGTGAGCTTCGCGAGCAGTGCGTCGACCGAGACCGACGCCGGCGCCGGTGTCGATGTGCGTGGTGTGCCGCACGATCCCACGGCAAGCGTGGCGCTTAGCGCCAGGGCAAATCGAGACGGCGTCATTCCCCGAATCACTCCTCCCGTGACGTTCGCAGCGCCGCGAGTTTTGCGCGCGCGGCAGCGAGCTGTCCAGACTTGGCGCTCGCCCGGGCCAGATAATCCTGGTAGGCGGTACGCGCCGCGGCGGAATCCTGTTGAGCCAGCAACGCTTCTCCCAACCAGTAGTAGGGGTCGGCGAAATACGGCTCGAGGGCAATCGCCGCCCGCAGCTCGGTCGTCGCTTCGGGACTGCGTTGCGCCCGGGCCAAGGCCGCGCCGTATTCGTAGTGTGCGACCGGATCGTTGACGCCCAGCGCCGCGCCCTGTTCGAATTCCTTCAACGCGCCGGCCAGGTCTCGTTGTCCGAACCGGAGCTGTCCGAGGGCGATGTGCGCCGGATAAAAGGACAGATCCTCGACCAGGGCGCTTTCGAATCCCGCGCGCGCGCCGGCCGCGTCCTGGCGGGACGACTGCAGCAGCCCTCTCGCGTAGTAGAGGAGCGCCTTCGATTGGTAGACGGGCGTCAGGCGCTCGGCATCGCGGCGCTGCAGGCTCGCGATCAATGAATCGAGCTCGGCAGCGGCACTGTCGTACTGGGCGATCGCAACGTAGGTCGTGGCGCGCAGGTACCGGACCTCATTGGCGTACCTAGCCGGGTCGCGGTCCAGTGCATGGCCGAAGAACGTGAGCGCCTCGTGAAAATCCGCCATGGCGTACGCCACCATGGCGTGCGTCCACGCGTCATCCGCGAAATGGCCGGGCAGCTCCTGATACGCCGCAATGATCAATCCCTGAAATACGAGCGGATTTCGCAGCAGCGCGCGATAGCGCAATGAATCGATCCGAAGCATCTCGGGCGGCAGCGGCTTGTTGGGGTCGCGCTCGAGATAGCGTTCGAACCTCCGGTTGTCGCGCGCCCATGCGGTTGCCCAGCGCGCGAATAACGGCTCCGCGCGTCGGGGCTCGAGACGGGATGCCCAGTAAAAGGCGGCCTCGGCGTTCATCTGCTGGCGCTGGTTCAACCAGTCGACGCCGGCGTCGTAATACGCCTCCCAGTCATTGGTGTCGGCCGTGGCGGCGAGCACGGGGCGCGCCGGGGGCTTTTCCTGGGCAAGCAGCAGATGGCCGGACAGCGGGGCCAGCAACGCCAGCGCGAGGATGGTCATGCTGCGGAAAACAGTCTCCGCCGGTAATTTTCTCACATGACTCGTTCGGCCATGCTGTGGTCGTTGACCTTGCTGGTCGCGTGCACGCCGCCTGATAGCGAGGCACAGGTGCGCGCGGGAATCGAGGTCGTGCTCAGTGATTCGGCTCATCTGATCGCGGGCAAACGCCTCGGCTTGCTCTCCAATCACACGGGTGTCGATCGCTTGGGCCATCGCGACGTGGATCTGCTGCGCGCGGCCCCCGCGGCCCCCCCGGCCCCCGGGGCTCCGGCGGCACAAGGTGCGCGTCTCACGGTCTTGTTCAGTCCCGAGCATGGATTTCGTGGAACGGAAGATCGACCCGGACTGCCCGACAGCAGGGATTCAGTCACCGGTCTTCCAATCTACAGTCTCTATGGCGGATCGCGTAGCGCGGCGCGCGCGGCACTCGATTCGATCGACGTGCTGCTGATCGATCTGCAGGACATCGGTGCCCGTTACTACACCTACATTGCCACCGCAACGATCCTGATGCGCGATGCCGCGCGCGCCGGCAAGCGGGTGATCGTGCTCGACCGGCCCGACCCCGTCGGCGGCCTCGCAGTGCAGGGCAACGTGCGCGCGCGCGTGGGCGATCCGGATTCCGCTTTTGTAGGGTTTCTGCCGATTCCGATGCGTCACGCGATGACCCTGGGTGAGATGGCACGAATGGCGAATGACCTGATGGGGATCGGCGCCGATTTGGTCGTGGTGCCCGCAGCCGGATGGAAGCGCGGCATGCTGTACGACCAAACGGGACTTCCCTGGGTCAAGCCATCGCCGAACATGCCTGATCTCGAGAGCGCCCTTCATTATCCTGGTCTTTGCCTGTTCGAGGGCACGAACCTCTCCGTTGGCCGTGGCACGAACATGGCCTTTCAGGTTGTTGGCGCACCGTGGTTGAATGCCCGCATGGTCATCGACCGGCTCGATCCGTCCGCACTCACCGGCGTGGAGGTAACGCCAGCCGTATTCACGCCGGTCGGTCCTACCGATGGGAAGTACGCTGCGATCGAGCTGCAGGGCGTGCGGCTCCATGTCACGGATCGTGCGCGGTACGATCCGACGAAGCTCGCCGTCGCGCTCCTCGTTGCCGTCCGTGCGACTCATCCCACGCAGTTCGAGTTTCGCGCGCAAAGCTTTGACCGCTTGGCTGCGGGGCCCGAGTTGCGATTGGCGATCGAGGCCGGAAAGTCGGCGCAAGAGGTGTGGGCTCCCTGGAGTGCCGACCTCGACCGCTTCCGCGCGATACGCGCGAAGTACCTGATCGGCGCGTATTAGCGATTCAGTATTGCCCCATAGTGCATGTTTCGGCAGATCAAGCGCTTTAACCCTACCGCGTGCGCGACCGGCGATTAGCTTCTCCCCGGCATGAACATCATTCCCCAGCGCGTGAAAGACGGTTTTGTTCGCCTAACCGGTCCGCTGGTGCGTGCCTTGATCCAGGGTGGCGTCCATCCCAACGCCATCACCACGCTGGGCACGATGGTGTTGATCGGCTCCGGTGTCGCATTTGGGTACGGCGCCGTCCGGCTCGGCGGCTTTCTGCTGCTCTTCAGCGGGTTGTTCGACATTCTCGACGGCCAGGTCGCACGCCAGGGCAGAATGTCCACCACGTTCGGCGCGTTCTACGATTCGACCGTAGACCGGATCGGCGAAGCGGCGGTGTTTACCGGATTGATCATCTATTTCATGACCGGTCCACTGCCGTTGGAGTTGTTGCGGCCCGCCTTCGCCGCGGGCTTGATCGCGCTCGTCGCGTCGCTGCTCGTGTCGTACACGCGGGCGCGGGCGGAAGGGCTCGGCGTCGAGAACAAGGTAGGCATCGCGGCCCGCGCGGAGCGGATTCTGCTCCTCGGCGTGCCGGCAATGGTGTTGGGGGAAGGACCGGGGCGCCCCGGCGTCCTGCTGTTCTATATCGTGACCGTGCTCGCGTTCGTCTCCGTGATCACGGTGATCCAGCGGATCGCGCATGTCGCGCGCGTCGCGCGCGGCGTCCCGCCGCCCGCGCCGCTTCCCAAACGTGAGACGCTACCAGGAGTCGCGGCGGCACGCCGCAAGGGACATTAGATGGCTCGCGAACCAATGAATACGGCCGTGATGACCGGGGGCGGGCGGGAGATTGCCCCGGCGTCCGGCAAACTGGGTGTCATGCTCGTCGGCCTCGGCGCGGTCTCGACGACCTTTGTCGCCGGCGTCGAAAATGTTCGGCGCGGACGCGCTTTGCCGATCGGATCGCTCAGCCAGATGGCCACGATCCGTCTCGGCAAGCGTACCGAGAAGCGCACGCCGAAGATCAAGGATTTCGTGCCACTGGCGGATCTCAATGATCTGGTGTTCGCGGCGTGGGATCCCATTCCCGACGACGCGTACACCGCGGCAGTGAAGGCCGGCGTGCTCGATCGCCACGAGCATCTCGATCCGATCAAAACCTTCTTGCAGGACATCAAGCCGCTGCCCGCCGTATTCGATCAGTACTATGTGAAGCGGCTGCAGGGAACGAACGTCAAACGCGGCAAGAACAAGCGGGAGCTCGCCGAGCAGCTCCGCGAGGACATCCGGGCGTTCAAGAAGCGGGCGGGACTGGACCGGATCGTGATCGTGTGGTGCGCCTCGACGGAGGTATTTCTCACCCCGGGTCCAGCGCATCAGTCGCTGCCCGCGTTCGAAAAGGCGATGGAGCAGAACGATCAGTCGATCGCGCCGTCGATGCTCTATGCTTATGCGGCGTTAATGGAGAACGTGCCCTTCGCGAATGGCGCGCCGAACCTGACGGTCGACCTTCCCGTCATGGAGCGCCTCGCCGAGGAGCGGCATGTCCCGATCGGCGGCAAGGACTTCAAGACCGGCCAGACAATGATGAAGAGCGTCCTCGCGCCGGCGTTCAAAGCCCGGATGCTCGGCCTGTCGGGTTGGTACTCCACCAACATCCTCGGCAATCGCGATGGCGAAGTGCTCGACGACCCGGAGTCCTTCAAGACAAAGGAAGAGTCGAAGCTGGGGCTGCTCGAGCACATTCTGCAGCCGGACCTCTACCCCGAGCTCTACGGCAAGGTCTACCACAAGGTGCGGATCAACTACTACCCGCCGCGGGGCGACAACAAAGAGGGCTGGGACAACATCGACATCTTCGGGTGGCTCGGCTATCCGATGCAGATCAAGGTGGACTTCCTCTGCCGGGATTCGATCCTGGCGGCGCCGATCGTGCTCGACCTGGCGCTGTTCTTCGATCTCGCCGGCCGGGCCGGGCTGTCCGGCATTCAGGAGTGGCTGTCCTTCTACTTTAAGAGCCCGCAATTCGCCCCCGGCCTGTACGCCGAGCACGACCTGTTCATTCAGCAGACCAAGCTGAAGAACACATTGCGCTGGCTGATGGGGGAGGAGCAGATCACCCACTTGGGGATCGAGTATTACGAGTACGCGGAGAAGTAGCGAACGCCGGTAAGCCGGGGAGGCCGTCGCGCACGCCTTTCGCGACGGCCTTCCATTCTATTAGCTTGTCGCGGCCATGCTCATGGTAGCTCCCGCGGCCCCCGCGGCCCATAGGTTCTGCACGACCCCAGGAGACGTTCGCGAATGACCAGTTTGGCGCCGTTGCTCGCGTTCCTTCAGAACGCTGCCACTTCTACATCCACCGCTTCCCAGCATTCTGGGGGCGGCGGGGGCGAAGCGGCGCTGGTGCTGCCGGATCTCAATCAGGCGACGTTCTTAGGCGGGATCGGTGGCCGGGGGTTGCTCCTCTGGGGTCTCGTGATTTGCGCGCTCGGCTTCGTGTTCGGGATCGCCAGCTATATGCAGTTGCGCAATCTCCCCGTGCACCGCGCCATGCGGGAGATCTCCGAGCTGATTTACGAGACCTGCAAGACCTATCTGCTCGGACAAGGCCGGTTCCTCCTCATCCTGTGGCTGTTCATTGGAGCGATCGTCGCCGTCTACTTTGGCGTCCTGGCCGAAAACATCACGCCGAGCGGCGCCGTGGCACACGGATATCCCGCGATCAAGGTGATTATCATCCTGCTGTTCAGCCTCATCGGCATGGCGGGGAGCTACGGCGTGGCGTGGTTCGGAATCCGCGTAAATACATTCGCGAACTCGCGCACCGCCTTCGCGAGTCTCACCGGCAAACCCTATCCTTGCTACGCGATTCCGCTGCGGGCCGGCATGAGCATCGGGATGCTGCTCATCAGCGTCGAGCTCGTGATGATGCTCGGCATTCTGCTCTTCGTTCCGGGTGATTACGCGGGACCCTGCTTTATCGGCTTCGCGATCGGCGAATCATTGGGTGCCGCGGCGCTGCGCGTCGCAGGCGGCATCTTCACCAAGATCGCCGACATCGGCGCCGACCTGATGAAAATCGTGTTCAAGATCAAGGAAGACGATGCGCGCAACCCGGGCGTCATCGCCGACTGCACCGGCGACAACGCCGGTGACTCCGTGGGGCCGAGTGCCGATGGATTCGAGACGTACGGCGTCACCGGCGTCGCGCTGATAACATTCATCCTGCTCGCGGTTCACGATCCGCTCGTCAAAGTTCAGCTGCTCGTGTGGATCTTTGCGATGCGCGTGATGATGCTGATCGCCTCTGGGGCATCCTATTACCTCAACGCCGCCGTTGCGAAGGCGCGGTACGCGGCTGCGGACCACATGAACTACGAGGCGCCGCTGACGACCCTGGTGTGGCTGACGTCGGTCGTCTCCGTAGGCCTCACCTTCCTGGTCTCCCGGCTGCTGATTCCGAATATCGGCAACGATCCGACGCTCTGGTGGAAGCTCTCTCTCGTGATCACCTGCGGGACGCTCGCGGGTGCGATCATTCCGGAATTGGTGAAGGTGTTCACATCGGTCGGCTCGCGGCACGTACGCGAGATCGTGACGTCATCGCGCGAGGGCGGCGCCTCCCTGAACATCCTCTCCGGTTTTGTCGCCGGGAACTTCAGCGCGTTCTGGTTAGGGCTCACGATGATGGTGCTCATGGCGCTGGGGTACGGCGTGAGCACCGCGGGGCTGTCCGGGGTGATGGTCGCGCCGGCGGTGTTCGCCTTCGGGCTCGTCGCATTTGGCTTCCTCGGCATGGGGCCCGTGACGATTGCGGTCGACTCCTACGGACCGGTCACCGATAATGCGCAATCGATCTATGAGCTGTCGTTGATCGAGGAGGTGCCGAACGTGCGCAGCGAGATAAAGAAAGACTTCGGGTTCGAACCGAACTTCGCGCGTGCCAAGGAGAATCTCGAGGAAAACGACGGTGCAGGGAACACCTTCAAAGCGACCGCAAAACCTGTGTTGATCGGCACAGCGGTCGTGGGCGCCACGACGATGATTTTTTCCATTATCGTAGCGCTGACGCGCGGGCTCGAGCCGACGCTGCTATCGAACATCTCGATCTTGCACCCGCCGTTCCTGCTCGGACTGATCACGGGTGGTGCGGTGATCTATTGGTTTACGGGCGCATCGACGCAGGCGGTGACGACGGGCGCGTATCGCGCCGTCGAGTTCATCAAGGCGAATATCCGGCTCGAGGGCACTACCAGGGCGTCCGTCGCCGACAGCAAGAAAGTGGTGGCAATTTGCACGCAATACGCGCAGCTCGGGATGTTCAACATCTTCCTCGCCGTCTTCTTCGCGACGCTCGCGTTCGCCTTCGTCGAGCCGTACTTCTTCGTGGGTTATCTGATCTCCATCGCGCTGTTCGGGCTTTATCAGGCGATCTTCATGGCCAATGCGGGCGGCGCGTGGGACAACGCCAAGAAGATCGTGGAAACCGAATTGAAGCAGAAAGGCACGGAGCTACACGCGGCAACCGTCGTCGGGGACACCGTGGGCGATCCCTTCAAAGACACGTCATCGGTCGCGATGAATCCGATCATCAAGTTCACGACGCTGTTTGGGCTGCTCGCCGTCGAGCTTGCGGTGTCGCTCACGGCCGAACGCGGCGCCACCTTGAGTTTGGTGCTTGCCGGGGTATTCCTGGTCATCGCGCTGGCCTTCGTCTGGCGCTCGTTCTACGCCATGCGCATCGAACACGCCGTGAAGTCCGAGGCGGCTCGTTCGCGGCCGCGCGTGCAGGTGCGCTAGCGAGGGTTCCGTGACGTCTGCCCAGGTCATCGTCACGGCGTTCGGCGCCGTCGCTATCGTCTGGGTCCTGTGGTACTTCCTGTTCTCGCGCGGGAAGGCGATCGCGGCGCAGCCCACCGCGACGGGCGTGCAGGAAGTCCGGGTGACGGTCAAGGGAGGCTACACCCCCGATACGATCGTCGTGCAGGCGGGGCAGCCCGTCCGGCTCCAATTCTATCGCGATGAAACCGCTGATTGCTCCGAGCGTCTGGTCTTCGAGGAGTTCGGGATCGATCAGCAGCTGCCCGCCTTCCAAACCACCGCCATCGAATTCACTCCCGAAAAGCCGGGCGAGTACCCGTTCCGCTGCGGCATGAACATGCTGAAGGGACTGCTCGTCGTTGAGCCGGCGGGCGAGCGAAAGGCCGCCTCCTCTCCGCACAAATTCCACAGCGTGGCCGCATGAGCAAAGCGCGCATCGTGCTGCCGATCGAGGGAATGACGTGCGCGAGCTGCGCCGCCACGGTGCAGCAGGCACTCACGGGCTCGACCGGCGTCACTTCCGCCGGCGTGAACTTCGCGACGAATAAGGCGGCCATCGACTACGACGCCGCGCAGACGAACGTTGCGCAGCTCATCAAAACGGTGCGTGACGCCGGCTACAACTGCGGCACGGCGAACGTGACGTTCGGCATCACCGATCTCCACTATGCGCCGAGCGTCACGCCGCTCGAGCAGGCGCTGGGGCGTGTCCCCGGCGTCATTCGGGCCGCGGCCAATCAGGCGACCGAAATGGCGACCGTCGATTACGTTCCCGGCGCCGTGACCGCGGCCGACCTGGAGCAGGCGGTCACTCAGGCGGGATTCGAGGTGGCCGCACCGATTGCCGCCGAAGACCCGATCGAGCGTGAACGCATCGCGCGCAGCCGCGAGATTCGCACGTTGACCTGGAAATTCGTGCTCGCCGCGGTGGTGACCGTGTTCGCGATGCTCGGCGCCATGCTGCTGATGGCCGATCGCCCGATGGGCGAAAACGGGACGCTGAAGCAGTTCGACCTCCTCGGTCAGCTGCTCATGCCGCTCGCCATCACACTCCGAGACTGGATCGGGGATCGCGGATTGATTCTCGATCTCAACTGGGTGAAATGGGGTCTCGCCGCCATCACGCTGCCGGTCGTGGTGTGGTCTGGCCAGCAGTTCTACAAAGGGACCTGGAGCGGCTTCCGTCATCGCACGGCCGACATGAACACGCTGATCGGGGTCGGCACCGGAGCGGCCTATCTGTATTCGCTGGTGGCGACCGCCGCGCCGGGCATTTTTCTGCGCGCTGGTCTTCCGGCGGACGTGTACTACGAAGCCGTTGCCGCGATCATCGCCCTCGTCCTGCTGGGACGTTTGCTCGAGGCGCGGGCGAAGGGCCGGACCTCTGAGGCGCTCCGTCATCTTGCCGCGCTCCGCGTCAAGATCGCGCACGTTCTCCGTGACGGCCGCGAAATCGATATCGCGGTCGAGGCAGTCTCTGCCGGTGATCTGCTCGTCGTGAAGCCCGGGGAGAAGATCGCCGTCGACGGAATCGTGACGGAAGGCGCCTCCGCGGTCAACGAATCGATGCTGACGGGTGAGCCGATCCCGGTCGCGAAGAAACCGGGTGACGAAGTCATCGGCGGCACGTTGAACACGACGGGAAGCATCACGTTCCGGGCGACGCGGGTCGGCAAGGAAACGACGCTCGGTCAAATCGTGCAGCTCGTCGAGGACGCGCAAGCAACCAAGGCACCGATCCAGAAGGTCGCGGATCGGGTGGCCGGGGTCTTCGTGCCTGTTGTGATCGCGCTGGCGATCGCGTCGTTCGTCGCCTGGTTCGACGTGGGACCAACCCCGCAGATGCGTGCCCTCGTGTATGCGACCGTGGCGTTCGTCACTGTGCTGATCATCGCCTGTCCCTGCGCGCTGGGACTCGCCACGCCCACGGCGATCCTGGTCGCGACGGGAAAAGCAGCGGAGCTCGGCATTCTGATTCGCAGTGGTGAGGCGCTCGAGCGACTTGCGAAAGCGAAGACGGTGCTCCTCGACAAAACCGGCACGATTACCGAGGGAAAGCCCACCGTCACGCACATCGTCACCGCCAAAAAACCCGACGGGACGCCCATCAATCCATCGGACGTGCTGAAGTGGGCCGCCTCCGTGGAGCAACGCTCGGAGCACCCTCTGGCGCAAGCGATTCTCAGAGCTGCGCAGGACAAACAAGTCTCACTGCTGCCCGTCGAGAAATTCGCGGCGATGGAGGGGCGCGGCGTACGCGGAACGGTGGATCGCCGGATCATCGAGGTCATCTCGCTGCGGCACGCGCGCGAGCGGAGCCTCGAGCTGGGATCGCTCGGCGCCGACGCCGATCGCCTGGCGGCGCAAGCGCGCTCACCCGTGATCGTCGTGGTCAACAACACCGTCTATGCCGTCATCGCGATCGCCGATCCGATCAAACCGACATCGAAGGACGCGGTGGCTCAGGTGATGCGTCTCGGCTTGCCGATCATGATGGTATCGGGTGATTCACGAAAAGGCGCCGAAGCGGTGGCGCACGAGGTCGGGATCGAGGAAATCATCGCCGAGGTGTTGCCGTCGCAGAAGGCGGACCTGGTGAAGAAACTGCAGCGCCAGGGCAAGCACATCGTGATGGTCGGCGACGGCATCAATGACGCGCCGGCGCTCGCGCAGGCGGACGTCGGCATCGCCATTGGAACGGGAACGGATGTCGCCATGGAAGCGTCCGATGTCACGCTGATCCGCGGCGACCTGCGCGCCGTGTTTACCGCCATCGCGCTCGCGCGGCGCACCATGCGCACGATTCGCTGGAATCTGGCCTGGGCGTTCGGCTATAACGTCTTGCTGATTCCGATCGCCGCGGGGGCCCTCTATCCGATTACCGGATGGCTGTTGTCTCCGGTGCTGGCGAGTGCGGCGATGGCCTGGTCGAGCCTGTCAGTCGTGCTCAACAGCCTCACGCTGCGGCGGTTCCAGCCGCGCTGGACCACGTTCTCGCCCGAGGGAGCCACATAGCGATGCGGTACTTTCATCGTACCAGCGCGAGTCCCGAGCAGGTGCTCGACGTCGCCAAGACCTTCTTTGGCGGACGGCTCGTGCCCGCTGAAGAGTCTCCGCGCCGCCGCGCCTATCAGGGCACGCTCGGGCACATCGCGATTAGCGCGCGGCCGGAAGGTGGACACTACACGTTTGTCGAAGTGGTGACCGATCAGGTCGGTGAGTCCGAGATCGACAAGCTCGCCAAACGGTTCCTGGGGGAGGTCCACAAGCTCGTCGAACCGTCGCACATCATGCGCGGCGCGTACTAACCCGCGATTTTCGCTCCGTATCCCGCGCGGGTGATCGCGGCGAGCAACTGGTCGGTCGTCACCTGATCGTCGTTGAAGTCGATCTCCGCTTGGCCATCCGGAAGATCGACGATCGCGGAGTAGACGCCGTTGACTCCCTTCAAAGCCTTCTCGACCTTCGCCTGACAGTGGCCGCAGGTCATGCCGGTGACGCGTAGCTTCAGATTGGCCATCGTGTGCTCCTGATGTAGCTTTGCACGCCCGCTATAATTTAAACATGGACTCCCGCGCCGCGCGTGTGACGCCCTTTCCGCCTTCCCCGGTCGTGCCTGCCACACGACCGACGGGCGCGATTCCTGCCGGCGCCGCCCTTTCCTCGGACCAGCTGCTCGAGATTTACTACTACTTGCGACTCACCCGCACGCTCGAGGAGCGTCTCGTCGCGCTGTACCGCCAGACCAAGGTTATCGGGGGACTGTTTCGCTCCCTTGGCCAGGAGGGGGAATCGGTTGCCTCCGCATATGCTTTGGAGCGCGGGCAGCACAAGGACATTCTCTCACCCCTGATTAGAAACCTTGGGTCTTTGCTCGTCATGGGCGCCCAGCCGATCGAGATCCTGCGCCAGTACATGGCCAAAGCCGACAGCCCGACCCATGGTCGGGAGCTGAACGTCCACTTCAACGATCTGGAGAAGGGATATCTCGGCCAGATTTCGCATTTGGGCGATATGATCCCCGTGATGGCGGGAATCGCATTGAGCTTCAAGATGCGCCGCGAGCCCCGGGTCGGGTTGGTGTACATCGGAGACGGCGGCACGTCCACGGGCACCTTCCATGAAGGCCTGAACTTCGCGGCCGTCCAGCGGCTTCCGCTCGTCGTGATCGGCGAATACAACCACTGGGCCTATTCGACGCCACCGGAAAAGCAGTTCGCAGTCAAGGACCTGGTCGAAAAGGCCAAGGGATACGGCATTCCCGCCGTGACGGTCGACGGCAACGATGTGTTCGCGGTATATGAGGCGACGAAGTTTGCGGCGGAGCGCGCGCGGCGCGGCAAGGGTGTGCACTTCATCGAAGTGAAGACCTACCGTCGCAAGGGTCACGCCGAGCACGATGATCAGCAT
>DASZNX010000057.1:0-16356 GCA_035551075.1 Gemmatimonadales bacterium
GATCACAAACGACTGGAGGAATTGCGACGGAGAGCTGGTTTCCTGACTTGGCGTTTGTATGAAGCGATTCGAAAGAGAAAACGGTAAGAGGCGTTACCGCCCCTTACCACCCCTTACCGCCTAGTATTTCGGCGGCAGCGACTTGTATCGCTCCAACAATTCCGTTTGTCGGCTCCGGAGCGGAATTTCCCGGCCGCGAATGTAGACATGCTCAACGCCCGTCGAGAACTCGAAGGGGTCGCCGGTCCAGACTACCACATTCGCAACCTTCCCAACCTCTAACGACCCGTATCGGTCCGCCACGCCCAACACCTCGGCCGGCGTCAGCGTCACCGCCCGCAATGCCTGATCCCACGTCATCCCATTGGCCACCGCATTGCCGGCTTGTTGCCGCAAGTCCCGGGTGTTCTCCGTGGCCGTCTCGATCAATGCGACCTTCACGCCGCCCTTTGCCATGAGTGGTGCGTTCTCATACCGAATGCCAAGTGCATCGTAGCTGGGAATGTTGTCGAGCGGCTCGACGAACACCGGTACGCCGGCCGCGGCAATCTCGGCAGGAATCATCCAGCCCTCAGCCGCCCCGGCGAGGATCAATTTCAGCTTGTACTCCTTGCCGATGCGGAGCGCGGTCTCGATGTCGCTGCGCCGGTTCGCGATCGTGATGAGCGGCAGCTGGCCGCGCAGGACCGGCAGCAGCGCTTCGAGATCGGCTGCACTCGCAGCAAGCTGCTGCATCTGCGCGCGCGAATAATCATTTTTGCGGCGCGAATACTCGAGCGCGTCATCGAACACGCGACGCAGCCGCTGCGCGGCGCCGGCGCGCGAGCTGGCGCCGGCGTCCTTCGATCCCTCACTCAAATCGGCCACCATCGCGGCAGGGGACTTGACGCGCATGGCCTCGATCGTCGCGCCGTCGAGATCGATCAGCGCCGCCTGACCCAGGATGAGACCGCCATCCGGTACGGCGAGCGTCGTCGTGATCCCTTCGATCCGGTTGACCGGAACGAGGCTGGACGCGGGATTGATGCCTTCGAGCACGTTGAACGCCGCGGCGACGTCATTGCCCGGATGCCGCTGCTCATTGGTGTTCTGCACGGCGCTGATCTCGCGCAGCCCCATCTGGCCGGCGCCATCGATCAACCCTGGTGTGACCCACTTGCCGGCCGCGTCGATCCGCGTGGCGCCCGCCGGTACCGCCACGTTAGCGCCCACGGCCGCGATGCGGCCGTCTCGAATCAGTACCGTCGCGTTCTCTATTTTCGGACCGGAAACCGGATAGACGGTGCCTCCGGTGATGGCAATCGTTTGCGCAAGCAGAAACGCGATCATGGTTGCCCCAGCGTGAAATCGGTCTTGGGCTGGTGGGCCGGATCATTGCGGTCGTAGACCAGCCAGCCGTCGTTGTAGACCTGGACGGCCTGCGCGTACACCGAGAGCGGATCCGCCGACCACAGCACCACGTCGGCCATTTTGCCCGGCTCGAGCGTGCCGACCACGGAGTCGATGCCGAGGATCCAGGCGGCGTTGGCAGTGAACCAGCGTACCGCCTGATCGCGGGTGATCGGGATGCCCGCGCGGCGGCCGTAGTACATCGCCTTCGCCGCCTCCTGATTGAGCCGCTGAATACCACCGGGATCGTCGGAGTGGATGTCCACGCGCGCGCCGGCCTGCTGCAAGAGCGCGGCATTTTCATGAATCCCGTCTCGCGCTTCTTCCTTGAATCCCCACCAATCGGCCCAGACCGCCGACGCGGTACCTTCGCGAGCCAAGACATCGGCGATCTTGTACGCCTCGACGGCATGGTGGAACGCGCGGATCTTGAAGCCGAACTCGTGCGCGAGATCGAGCATCTGCATCATCTCGTCCGCGCGATAGCAATGATTCTGCACGTAGATGTTGCCGCGCAGCACTTCGGCGAGCGTCTCGTTGCGCAAATTCCGCTCCGGCGGATCGCCCTGGTGATCCTTGTTCCATTTATCCCATCGTTGCCGATAGGCTTGAGCGGCGATAAACGCGGCGCGGTAGCCGGCCATGTTGCCCATGCGGGTGGACGGGCCGCCGCGTTGCCCGTACACACGCTTGGGGTTTTCGCCGCACGCCATCTTCAAGCCATAGTGCGCGCCGGGGAATTTCATTTCCTGCACCGACCGCGCGGGGATGAGCTTCAGCACGGCGCTGCGGCCGCCGATGAGATTGGCCGAGCCCGGCAGCGCCTGAATCGTCGTCACGCCACCCGCAATGGCCAGCGGAATCTGCGGGTCCTGCGGCCAAAACGAATGCTCGGCCCAGACCTCCGCCGTCACGGGGTTGGTCGCCTCGTTCCCGTCCGACTCCGCGAACGTCCCGGGGGCCGCGTAGACGCCGAGGTGCGAATGGACATCGATCACACCCGGCGTCACCCATTTACCGGTGCCATCCACCACCGTCACATCGTTCGGTGCCTGCACGGTCGTGCCGACCGCCACGATGCGGCCGTCGCGAAACAGGATCGAGCCGCCCTGAATTTCCTGCCCGGCGGCGGTCATGATCGTCGCATTGCGGATCAATACCGGCGGATTGGGATGACGCTGATAGGTGGATGGATACGGGGTCGTCACGGCGCGGCCTCCCGCCGTGTCCTGTGCCGGCGCAGCGGGGGGGGGAGCGGCTGCCGTCGTGGGAGCCGCCGCGGGTTTTGCGCCTCCACCGGACGCGCAGGCTGTCGCGAGCAGTATGATCCCGAGAACGGCTGACAACTGACGCATGCGAGATCTCCTATTTCACGAGTTCGAACACGACGGGCGCGCCGGTCGGCTCGATACGGATCAGCCGCCGCGGCGCCTGCTGCGAGACGTGCATCACGAGCGGCAGCTGCATGCCCGAGAGCTCCAGCCGGAAGGCGGCGATTGTCCCCGCCGGCACCTTGACCTGCTCCACGTCTCCCACTTTCACCGTGACCAGCTTGGTCGTCCCTTCGCCGGACGAGAAGACATTCAGATTGAAGGTCTTTCCCTGCTGGAGTGGCAGCGCGGCGAGCACCAGTCGCAGGGCGTTATCGTCGATCGTTCCGGGAGCGAGCGCGGTATCGACCGTAAAGGATTTCGGCGTCCCGCTCGGCTGCGGCGCCATCGACGAGCCTTTCACGTGCAGGCCCCCGGCGGTGTAGTCGAGGTGCGTCGTGGTCTGCTGGTTTTGGACCGTGCCGGTCTGATCGCTGCGGCGCATCGTCAAATCCGCGTTCAACACCACCACCGACCGCTGCTGGAGGCCCGCCATCGGAATGGACGTCACTTCCGTGTACACGATCGAGTCACCGGCCGCCTCGACGCTGGACACTCGCGATCCCGCCACGTTGCCTTGGACGAGCACCTGTAAGCTGTCGCGACGCGGCACGATCTGCGTGCGGTCGAGCACAACCGGTGCGGCGGTTGGAGTGAGGTCGGCCGGATCGATCGCATTGCCCTCGACGTCCACGAGCCGCACGGGTGCGATGACTTTCAATTTGTCGTACAGTGTCTTCGCGTCTCCGACCACGACGATCGTGAGCGCGTTGCGCTTGTAAATGCGCTGCGCCGCCGCTCGCGCGCGACTGCCGGTCACGTTGGCGAGACGGTTGCGATAGCGCTGCAGGTAGTCCGAGCCGAGGCCGAGGAGCCGCGCGGTCGAGACCACCTGCGCGATTTGACGCGGCGTCTCGATCGTGAGGGGGAACGAGCCGACGAGGAATCCCTTTGCCGCGTTCAGCTCGCTGTCAGGAATGATCTGCGTGCGAATCCGATCGATCTGCGCCAGCAGCTCGGCGAGCGCGCTGTCGGCAACTTCGGTGCGGCCTTCGAACGTCGCGTTCCAGTAACCGAGCCCACGATAGCGGCGGAGCGCCGCGTACGACCCGTACGTCCAACTCTTCTGCTCACGTAAAATGGTGAACAGTCGGGAGTCAGAGCCGCCGCCGAGCACGTGCGTCACCACGCGGGCAGGGTAGTAGCCGGTATCGGTCGGCAGGAATGTCGTGTTGCCGACCACGATGTTGGCCTGCACGGAGCCCGGCCGATTGACGAGCAGGATATCGGTGCTGCGCTTCGTGGGCGGCGCCGCTGCCGAGGACGATCCGGCGGCGGCTCCGCTCCACGAGCCGAACGCCCCCGTGGCCAGCTCGCGCGCCTTGGGGAACGTGATGTCGCCGGCGATCACGAGCAGCGAGCCGCCCGGCCGCAGCCGACGCTTGGCGAAGTTGACGATATCGTCGCGTGTGATGGCCTTGTACGACTCAGGCGTCGGATTGCGACCGTACGGATTGGTCCCATACAGCTCACGCAGGAACGCGCGTGACGCGACGTTCTCGGCTTGCGAGAGCTCGACCGCCAGCGACGAGAGAAAGCGTGTTCGGGCGAGCTCCAGCTCCGGCGCCGGGAATGTCGCCCGGCGCGCAACATCGCCGAGCAGCGTGAACGCGAGATCGGCATGATCGCTCAGGACGTCGGCCGAGATCGTGAGAAAGTCATCGCCCGCGCTGGCGTCGATGCTGCCACCCACGCCTTCGATCTGCGCGGCCAGCTGGTCGGCATCGCGGTTCGGCGTGCCTTTCGTCAGCAATTCCGCGACGAGCGCCGCCAGACCTTCCTTGCCCACGGGATCGTAGTACGTGCCGGCGCGAAAACTCAAACTGACCGATAGGGTCGGCTGCTCGTGATTCTCGACCAGCAGCAGCGTCATGCCGTTGGGCAACGCCTCTTCGCGGAACGGGGGAAACTGGAGCGGCCGGAGCCGCGCCGGCTGCGGCGGCGAGGTGGGGAAGGGCTCCTGCGCCGCCAGTGATGTCGCGACGAGCAGCAGCGCGATCGGCACTCGTGCGGAGGGGGGGCTCACTGGGAGCCTCCCGTCGCCGGACCCGCGCCCGCGCGGACGATGACCAGCGTCAAGTTGTCGGGCGCCAGGTAGGTGCCGGCGACGCGCTTCACGTCGTCGCTCGTGACGGCCAATAACTTGTCGAGATCGGTGTTGATCTCGTCGAGCGACGCGTGAAACGTGCGATAGTGGTGCAGCTCCTCCGCCTTCCCAAACGTCGTCTCGCGGTTCGAGATGAAGCCCGCGCGCATGAGGTTCTTGGCCTTCTCGAGCTCATCCGGCGTGATGCCGTTCCTGCGGACCGAGTCGAGCTGAATTGCGAGCAAGCTGTCGAGACGATCCGCCGCCACGCCTTGATTGACGATGCCGTAGGCCGCCCACACGCCCGGCCCGTTCCGCGAGCCGTAGGGGTTCATGATCGAGCCGGTCCCCACCGCGGCCTTCTCGCGCCGCACGATCGCGACGTTCAGGCGTGAGCTCTCTCCCTGACCCAGAATGAGATTGAGCACCTCGAGGGCAGGCGTATCGGCGTTGCGGTGCTCCGGGATCCGGTACAGCCGCATGACGAGATCGAGGTTCGCTTTGGCATCCCGAACCTCGCGCCGCACGGGTCCTTTCCCCCTCGCGGCCTCGCAGCGCGGTCCCTCCGGCGTCGGATGGCTCGGCACACCGGCGAAGTCCTGATTGACGAGATGCCGCAGCTCGCCGGGACTGAAATCGCCCACCACGACGAGCGTCGCGTTGTTCGGCGCGTAGTACGTGTCGAAGAATGCCTGCACGTCGGGCAGCTTGGCCGCATCGAGATCCGCCATCGAGCCGATGACGGTATGGGCGTAGGGGAAGCAACTCGCGCTGTCGAACGGCCACGTCAAGCCATCCGAGAACGCGGCGGCGTACGGCTGGTTATCAACGCGGAGTCGCCGTTCTTCCTTCACGGCCTGGCGCTGATTCTCGAAGTTTTCCTGGGTGATGGCGAGCGATCGCATCCGGTCCGCCTCGAGCCAGAGCGCGAGGTTCAGCCGGTTCGACGGGACCGTCTCGAAGAAATTCGTCCGATCCTCGGCGGTACTGCCGTTGTACGTGCCGCCTGCGCGCTCGACGAGCTGCCCGTGCTCCGACTTCTTCACATGGGCCGAGCCCTCGAACATCATGTGCTCGAACAGATGGGCGAACCCCGAGTGGCCGGGCCGCTCGTTGCGCGACCCCACTTCGTACCACACGTCGACCGTCACGATGGGCGTCGAGTGATCTTCGGAATAGATCACGTGGAGCCCGTTGGGGAGCGTGAACTGCTCGAAGGCAATCTTTCCTGCCTGTCCTGTCAGCGACGTGGGGATCAGCACGGCCAACAACCAGAGTCTTCGCATCAGGTCTCCGCGGGAAAGAGCTTCAGCGCATTGGCTTCGAGAATGGCGTGGCGCTGCGCGTCGGCGAGCGGCAACGCCAGAAACTGATCGATATTCTGCCGCAGGTCCTTCACACCTGGGCTGGGCCAGTCCGTGCCCCACAACACGCGATCGGTGAGCTCGGTCAGGCGGGGAAAGTACTCCAGCAATTTCGAGGGCGGAATGCCGGACACGTCCAGCCTGACGTGGCCATGACGTCGCAAGATGAAGAACGCTTCGTCCATGTACAGCGGCCGCCCACCATGCGCCATCACGAGCTGCAGATCGGGAAAGTCGATCGCGACATCATCGAGCTCGAGCGGGTTGCCCCACTTGGACCGCGCCCCTGGAAAAATCGACGTGCCCGTATGGATCATGACCGGCAGGCCGCGCTCCTCGCAGCGGCGATAAATCTTGCCGAGCGCATCGAGGCCGTCCGTGTACGCATTGGCGGGGAAGTTCTGATGTGGTGGATGGATTTTGAGCAGCCGGATCCCTTGATCGACCAGGCGGTCCACGTCGCCTGCCGGGTCACGCGTGAAGCGTGCGTGCACGCCGCCATAGGGCAGGAGCCGGTCGGGGTTCGCCCGCGCGTACTTCGCCGCGAAGGCATTGGTCGAATCGTCGAAACCCATGATGTCGGGACTGGGATAATTGACCAGACCGACGCGCCACACCCCGGACCGATCCATGACCTCGAGCAGCGCCTGCGGATCGTCCATCAGGGAAATGAGAAAATCCCAGTGATCCTCTTTTCCCTTGCGCATCGCCTCTTGCACTTTGGGCTTGAGATCGCGCCACGGCTGGATGTGGATGTGGACGTCGGTGATGCGACTCAGTCGCTCCAGGTGTAGAACCCCTTTCCCGACTTCCTCCCCAATTCGCCCTTCTTGACCTTCTCGCGCAGGATCCGGGGCGGCTCGTATTGCGGCCTCCCGAGCGTCGCGTGCAGATACTCCGCGATGGCGAGCCGCACGTCGAGCCCCACCTGATCGGTCAGCTTCAGCGGACCCATGGGATGGTTGTAGCCCAGCTCCATCGCCTTGTCGATGTCTTCGGCGCTGGCCACGCCCTGCTCGAGCATCCGCATCGCCTCGAGACCCAGCACGACACCGAGCCGGCTCGACGCAAAACCGGGGGAATCGCGCACCACGATCGGCTCTTTGCCGAGTCGCCGGGCGAGCGCGACCGCGCGCTCTGCCTCGACGAGGCTGCCCGGGCCGTGCGTGATGATTTCCACGAGCTTCATGACATGCACCGGATTGAAGAAGTGCATGCCCACGAGCCGTGCCGGCTGGGTGAGAGCCGTCGCGATCTGCCCGATCGAGAGCGACGAGGTATTGGAGGCGAGCAGCGCTCCCGATGGCGCGAAGCGCTCGACGTCGGCAAAGAGTTGCTGCTTGGTCGTGAGATCCTCGACGATCGCTTCAATCACGACCTCTGCGTCGCTGACCGCGGCGTCCACCGTAGGGACGGTCTGCAAGCGTGCCTTCAGCGCTGCCGCTTCCGATTCGGTCAGCTTGCCCCGTTTCATTCCACCCGCGAGCAGCGCATCTATTTTCTCGACTGCGTGGGGCAGGGATTCGGGCCGGGCGTCGGTGAGCCGTACATCGTAGCCGGCCAGTGCGGCCACGTAGGCGATGCCATGTCCCATGGTGCCCGCGCCGATAACGGCCACGCGGCCACTACTCATGCCGCTTGCGCATCCACGACTCGACGGGCCCGTTCGGGGTGATTCGTACAGATGCCGTCCACTCCCCAGCGCGTGAAGCGCTCCATGTCTGCCGGCATGTCCACGGTCCACGCGATGATGCTCGCGCCGAGCCCGTGCACCGTCTGCACGAGCCGCTCATCGAGCGTCGAGCGCTCTTGCCAGAGCGTTTGCGCGAGCGCGTCCGCGAGTGTTTGCCGCGGCGATTTCGTCTCGACCTCCGACAGGACTCCGCGCGGCAGGCCGGGACGCTTCTGGCCGAGCCGGCGGACGACGTGATACGCAAAACTATGCACCGCATATCCTGACGGGTTCGGTCCACGATCGAGCGTTTCGAGCAGACGATCGTCCCACTTCGGATCCAGCACCTTCACTTCGACGAACACCTTGAGCGCCGGTCCGACCGCATCGAGCGCCTGGGCCAGGGTGGGCAACGGTTCACCATTCAGCAGGCGCAGCAGCGCGAGATCCTTCATGCGCGCTTGCGCGATGGGTAAACCCATGATCGAGGGATCGTGATAGACGACGAGCTCACCATCCAGCGTCGCGTGGACGTCGAGCTCGACCCCGTCCGCGCCCTGGCCGGCGGCGGCCCGAAACGCCGCCAGGGAGTTTTCCAGCTCGACGCTGGAAGCGCCCCGGTGCGCGATGACTAAGGGCTTCACTGCTGCAGGCTGTCGGCTTTCTTGGGCTCGATCCAGCCGGGCTCTTTTTCGATGTCGTGCACCGTCGCGATGTCTTCAGGCCGCGGCAGCATCGACTCGAGATATGCCGGGTACTTCGCCGCATCGATCGGCTCGCCATCGACCGTGAAGTGCTGATGCGCGTACATCCCGATCCGCCGGTTGAATTTGAGATCGGGCACCCTGAGCTGCCGCTCGCGCTCGGGGATGAACATGTTGAGGCGCTCGACGAGCTTCACGATTTCCTGGCGATAGAGATTCCGCGCCATTTCGTTCAGCTTGCTCTTATCCGGCTCAGCCGTGTTCTCGCGCTCGTCGTAGCGGCCCTTCAATCCCCAGATATAGGCCCAGTGCGCCGAGGAGGAGTTGTCCGTGCCGAAGAGGTCGAACGCCGTGGGAATCCACTTATAGAAGAAGCGCTGGATGACCTCGGGCGGCATCTTGCCGGCCTTCACGATGCGCAACAGGCCGTTGTTGCCGGTGCCGAGATGGTACGACTCTTCCTTGAGCATCGGCCCCATGGAACGCGAGAGCGGATCGAAAGCGGACACAGACAGCATCTTCAGCTGGAATTTGCCGTCGCGGTCGATGAACTGGGTATAGGTGAAGAAGTCGAGCCAGTTGTCCACGATCTCGTTGAATGAGCCGAGCAGCCGCTCGCCTTCATCCGCGCGCCGCTCGAGCAGTTTCGCGGCTTCGCGCTTGCCCTCGTCGCCGAAATGCTGGCAGAGCAGGTACGACATCTGCCAGCCGTGCCGCATCTCCTCGGTCATCACGCGCTGCAGCGAGAGCAAATCGTAATCGGACGGGGCATGCTGGAGCAGATTGCGCTGCTGCTCGACCGACGCGAACTCGGTGTCGCCCTGGTAGACGATCAGGTTGAGGAGCGCATCGCGAATGCGCTGATCGGGGATGTGCATCACCGTCGGCCACTTGCGCTGACCTTTGTAATGCCCGAACTCGATGTGCGGGACCTCGGGATCGCCGAACTTCGCGTCGAAGTTGAACGAGCGCAGCGCGCCCGCGGGGAGGCCGATCGAGTCCTGCCAGTATTTGAAGTAGTCGATCCAGTCGTCGAAGTTGTGAAGTTTGCGGACCATTTCAGCGATTCCTTATGAGTTGACGGGCTTCCGGAGTAGCGAAGAGGATCTGTTGATCGGCGATCTCGAGGTCGAGCATGTCCGCCAGCGTGGCGCGGTCCGACTGATACAGCGCGCGTTTGGCGATGGCGACCGCCGCGGGTACCATCGCGGCCCACCGCTGCGCGAGCGCCGTCGCTTCCGCCACCAGGGACTCGTGCGCGACGACGCGATCGAACAGTCCGAGCGCCAGGGCTTCGACGGCGGGCACCATTCGCGCGCTCCACACCAGCTCGAGCGCTGTGGAAATTCCAGTGAGGCGCGGCAGGAAATAGCTGCCGCCCCAGTCGGGCACGAGTCCGAGCTTGTGAAACACCTGTCCGATGGAGGCCTGCGTCGAGGCGATCCGATAATCGCACGCGAGCGCGAGGTTTGCGCCGCCGCCCGCGGCCGCGCCATTGACGGCCGCGAGCACCGGCTTGGGCGCGTTCCGGATCGTGAGCGCGATGTCCTTGCCGGCTGTGACGAGCTGATGGCCTTGCGTCCCCAGCACGCCGAGGTCGGCGCCGGCGCAGAATGCCTTGCCGGCGCCGGTGATCACAATGACGCGCACCTGATCGGCGCTCGCCAACATTCGCAGCGCTTCGAGGAGGTCATCGCACATATCGGGATCGAACGCGTTCGCTTTCTCGGGCCGGTTGAGCGTGACGTTGCCGATGTGGTCGGTGATCTCGACGAGAATGCGATCGTAGGCGGCCATCAGACGCGCTCCACGATCATCGCGATGCCCTGGCCGACGCCGATGCACATGGTCACGAGACCGAACTGCGTGTTCCGGCGTTTCAAGGCGTGGACCAGCGTCGTCAACAGCTTCGCGCCGGTGCAACCCAGCGGGTGGCCAAGCGAAATCCCACCCCCATAGATGTTGACCTTCTCAGGGTCGAGCTTGAGCTCCCGGATGCAGGCAATCGCCTGAGAGGCAAACGCCTCGTTCAGCTCAACCAATCCGATTTGATCAATCGTGAGGCCTGCTCGCGTGAGCGCCTGCTTCGCTGCGGGAATCGGGCCAAGCCCCATGCAGCTCGGATCAACACCGGCAACGGCGGTGGTCACAATGCGCGCGATGGCGTTGTGGTTGTCGCTCGAGATGAGCAGCGCTGCGGCCCCGTCATTGATGCCGCTCGCGCTCGCCGCGGTGACCGTGCCATCCTTCTTGAATGCCGGTTTGAGCTGTGCGACGGCCTCCATCGTTGTCCCGGCGCGTGGATGCTCATCTCTTGCGAAGACAGAACCGTCTGGAAGAGTGACCGGGACGAGCTCCTCCGTGAACACGCATTCCTGCAGCGCCTTTTCTGCGCGCCTCTGACTCTCGACCGCGAAGGCATCCTGCTCCAAGCGACTGATCCCGTAGCGCTCCGCGACGACTTCCGCGGTTTCACCGAGCGAGATCGTCCAATCCCGCTTCATGCGCGGATTCACGAAGCGCCAACCGACCGTCGTATCCGCAACCTCGGGCGGCTTGCGACTGAATGGCTCACTGGGCTTGAGCATGACGTAGGGCGCGCGGGTCATGCTTTCGACGCCGCCCGCAATGAATGTCTCGCCTTCACCCGCCTTGATCGCCTGCGCCGCGCTGGCGACGGCCTGCAGACCCGATCCACACAGGCGATTGACGGTCTGACCTGGCACCTCGACCGGTAGTCCCGCGAGCAAGAGTGCCATGCGCGCCACGTTGCGATTATCCTCGCCCGCCTGATTCGCGCAGCCCAGGATCACATCATCGATGGACGCGGGATCGACACCCGAGCGCTCCACGACGGCCTTGATAGGAATCGCGGCAAGGTCATCGGCCCGCACGCTCGCCAGCGACCCGCCGTGTTTGCCCACAGGCGTCCGCAGAGCAACTTGGATGTAAGCGTTAGGCACGACACCCACCCTGAAATTCCGCAATCCGCATTCCGCAATCCGCAATCCTCACAAGCCCACCCAAACAGTTTTCGTTTCCAAATATCCATCCAGCGCTTCTCGTCCGAGGTCTCGCCCAAACCCCGATGCCTTGAAGCCTCCGAACGGCGCGCCCGAATCGTAGAAGTTGTACGAGTTGATCCACACCGTGCCGGCGCGAATCGCTTTCGCGGCACGATGCGCCTTCTGGATGTCTTTCGTCCAGATCCCCGCGGCCAGTCCGTAGATCGTGTTGTTGGCGAGCTTCACACCCTGCTCGAAATCGTCGAACGTCAGCACCGCCAGCACCGGTCCGAAGATTTCTTCGCGCGCAATGGTCATCTCGGCTTGTACGCCGTCGAACACGGTCGCTTCGACGTAGTAGCCTTTGCCGTTGGGTTTCGCCGCCTTGCCGCCCGCGACGAGTTGCGCGCCTTCGTCCACGCCCTTCTTGATGTAGGAGAGCACGGTCTCCTGTTGCTTCTTGGACACGAGCGCGCCGAGCCGCGTGTTCTTATCGAGCGGATCGCCCGGCGTCAGCTTCTTCGCTCCCTCGGCGAGCTGCTCCACCACCTGCTGATGGACCGATTTCTCGACTAGGAGACGCGAGCCGGCGGCGCAGACTTCACCTTTGCCGTAGAAAATGCCGGTCTGCGCGCCGCGCACCGCGGCTTTGAGATCGGCATCGGCGAAGATGATGTTGGGACTCTTGCCACCCAGCTCCATCGTGACGCGCTTATTCGTCTCGGCGGCCAGCTTCATCACCTGGCGACCGACTTCAGTCGATCCGGTAAACGAGATCTTGTCGACGTCGGGATGACGCACCAGCGCCGCACCCGCGGTCGAGCCGCCGCCCGGCACGACGTTGAACGCGCCCGGTGGAAATTCCGCCTCGAGTGCTATTTCCGCGAAGAGCAGGGCAGTGAGCGGCGTTTCAGACGCGGGCTTCAGAACGACGGTGCAACCGGCAGCCAGCGCCGGAGCGAATTTCCAGCTTGCGATATTGAGCGGGAAATTCCACGGCACGATCGCGCCCACGACGCCGATCGGCTCGCGCAACGTGTACGTGAAGAACGGTCCCTCCACGGGCAGCGTATCGCCGACGATCTTGTCCGCCCAGCCCGCGTAATAGCGCAGGGTGTTGATCGTCATGCCGATTTCGATCTTCGACTCGAACAGCGTCTTGCCGTTCTGCGCCGTCTCGAGCCGCGCGACTTCATCGAGGCGGGATTCGAGGAGATCCGCAGCTTTAAAGAGCAGTCGGCCTCGCTTCCTGGCCGACATGTCCCGCCATGCGTGCGACTCAAAGCACGCCTTCGCGGCGCGCACCGCGTTATCGATGTCCGCGGCATCGCCCGCGGCGACGTCCCCCAGGTTTTCCTCGGTGGCGGGATTCTCGACGGGGAAGCGCTTCCCCGAGGTCGCCGGGCGCCACTCGTTATTAATGAAGAGGTCGGTCTTCACTTCCCCTTGAACTCCGCCATCCGCTTTTCCTGATTCGCCGCGATGCCTTCCTTGGCATCGTCGCTCTGGAACAGCTGCTGCTGGAGCTCCCGCTCGATCGCCAGTCCCGACTCGAACGGCACCTCGGCGCCCGACTGCACCGAACGCTTGATGAGTCCGACTGCCTTGGACGCCTTATGCGGGGGGCAGAACTGCTTGGCGTACAGCAGGACCTGCTCCCAGAACGTCTTCGAGTCGAAGATCTCGTTTACGAGCCCGATCTCCTTGGCGCGATCGAACGAGAAGAGCTCGCCCTTCACCATGAGCTCGATGGCGAGCGGTTTACCGACGATGCGCGCCAGCCGCTGCGTTCCCCCGGTGCCCGGAAGGACCCCGAGGTTTACCTCCGGCAGGCCGATCTTGCCGGCGTTTTCGCGCGCGAGACGGATGTCGCACGCCATCGCGATTTCCAGGCCGCCCCCCACCGTGTGCCCGTTGAGGGCCGCGATCGTGAGCTTCGGCGTCTGCTCGAGACGATTCAGCGTTTCATTGGCGTGCAGACAGAAGAAGTACTTGAAGCGCGGCGTCACCTTGTTCAGCATCCCGATATTCGCGCCGGCGGAAAAGAATTTGTCGCCGTGGCCGCGAATGACGATCACGTGTACGTTGTCGTCAAAGCGCGCCTTGAGGATCGCGTCGTCGAGCTGGCGCATCATCTCATAGGTGTAGGTGTTGGCCGGGGGATCGTCGAGCTCGATGATGGCGAGCCCGTCTTCGGCAGTGTACTGCACGAGTGTTTTGACCTGCGGTTCAGTCATGGTCGCCATGATTACTTGGCCTCCGAATGAGTCTCGACGAAGCCGCCGAGAAAGATGCTCGCCATGAGATCGGCCAGCCGATCGGGATCGATCTCGCCGGCTGGGTCATACCAGTTGTAGATCCAGTTCATCATGCCGAAGAGGATGTACGTCGCGGCACTGCGATCCACCGCGCGCTGCTCGGGCGCGGCCTCCTTGAGAATCGTTTCGAGCAAATCGACGTAGCGCCGCTTGATGGCGCTCACGCTCTTTGGCGGGGTCTCGTGCGACAGGACTTTCATCTCCGCCATATGCTGCGCGAAGAATGCGACGTGATGGCGGATGAACGCTTGCAGCCGCTCCTGCGGGTCCCGCGCTTTGGCGACGGCCTGCCGCGCGCCCTCGAGTACGCGCGTGAAACAGCGTTCCTGAATGAGCGCCAGCAAATCTTCCTTGCCGCGGACATAGTAGTACATCCCGGCGAGCGACATCCCGCTCGCGGCCGATAAATCCCGCATCGTCGTGGGGTGATAGCCCTTGTCCGCAAAGACTTTGGCAGCGCGGGCCAGCAGATGGTCGAGACGCTCGTCGTATGGTCGCATGAGTTCGAACGATCGTTCGAAAAGCAACGTAGCCGTGAGCGCGTGATGAGACAAGGCCCTTAATATTGGGTCACTTTCCTCGTCCACCGACAAACGACATCAATGGCGCACCCAGAGCTGCGAACCGAGACGGTTGACGACACGGGCCTCATCGCGGCATGGCAAGCGGGCGATGAGCAGGCAGCGGCCGAGCTCGTGGCGCGCCACGCCCGGGCGCTCGCGCGCTATCTGGCGGGAGCCGGGGCGCCCGACGCGGAAGTCGACGATCTGGTGCAGGAGACGTTCATCCGCGCATTTCGCGGGGTCGGCCGGTTTCGGGGGCAGTGCCAATTTCGCACGTGGCTGCTGACGATCGGCGGGAACGTGCTGAAGGATTATGGACGGCGTGCCGGGCGGCGCAAAGTGCTGCCGCTCGATGAGAGTGTCCAGGACGTCACCGGTGATCCGCACGAGCACGCAGTGGCGACTGAGGCCGAGGCGAGGCTGTCCGCGGGATTGCACGTTTTGCCCCGGTTGCAGCGCGAAGTCTTTTTGCTGCGCGCGCAACAAGGGCTCGATTACGAAGAGATAGCCGGCGCATTGGGGACGACGCCGGGAGCGGCACGGGTGCATTACCACCACGCCGTGAAACGACTGAAGGAGATTGTGGGATGAACGCGAAAAACGGCGACGCGAAGCTCGAAGCGCTGGCGAAGCACCTCGGCGCGTCCGCGGCGGATCGGCTCGATGTCGACGCCGTCGCGCGCCGGGTGCTCGCCGAGCTGCGTCAGGCGCCGGTGCGGCGGCGGACGTGGATCGAGGTGCATTGGCTGCGGATCGCCGCAGCGATGGTCATTCTCGTCGGTGGCGGCTTGCTGGTGCAGCAGATGATCCCCGATACTGACGTTCCCGGACAGCACGGCAATCACCTCGTCGCCGATGACCTGGGCGACCTCACCACCGACCAGCTGAGGGATGTGCTCGACCGATTCGATGAGATGGTGGGCGGGACAACCCCTCTGCTCGATAGTAGCAGTGATTTGCGAGGACTCGATGAGGAGCAGCTACAAAACGTGCTGCGCTCCATTGGAGGGATAATTTGATGAAGACACTTTGCTTCCTGACGCTCGCCGTCCTGCTGGCGCCTCCCGCTGTGCGCGCTCAACAGGGAGGGGGGGGGCGGGGGGGGCGCGACAGCGTGCGGCAGGGCGATACGGCGGACGCGGCGCGGCTGCGGGCGCGGATCGACTCGGTGTTCGGAGAGCGCGTCCAGCGGGAGCTGAATCTGACGCCTGATCAGACGACGAAGTTGCGCGCCACGCAAGAGAAGTTTACCGCGCGCCGGCGCGCCATCATGTCGCAGCAAATGGAGCGGCGCCGCGCCCTCGACGATCAGATGCGCCCCGGCATCGCGGCGAAGCCCGACAGCGTCAACAAGCTGTTGGCCGCGTTACGGTCCGGCCGCTCCGACATGTTCAAGCTCGAGCAGGATCAGGATGAGGAGATGTCGGGGTATCTGACGCCGGTGCAGCGGGCCCAGTATCAGCAGATGCGCGAGCGCTTCTTCCAGCGCGTCAGCGAGATCCGGATGCAACGACGGGAAGATCGCGGCGGCTACGGGTTCCAGCGAGGACCTCGGCCCGGCGGTGGCCGGCGACGGGGCATCTGACGACAGACAGAAGAACGGGGGCGCACAGAGCCCCCGTTCTTATTATTGCCCCTAGACCATTCTGTCATGATCGCGCAGGGTATATTCCGCCGCCGTGACAAGCACATTTCGTTTGCTCGGCGCCCTGTTCGCATTCGTCGTCGCTCTGAGCGGCACGCTGGGTGCGCAGCAAACTCGACCAACACTCAGCGGCTATCTCCAACTGCGTGAGCTGTATCAGTCGCCGACCGGTATGACCGC
>DASZNX010000058.1:0-8106 GCA_035551075.1 Gemmatimonadales bacterium
GGTGAAGGCGGCGCGCGCCGCGGTGGACGCCGCGCGCGTGAATGGCGGAACTGCGCCGCCCGAAGGATGGGATGCGGCCGTGCGCGCCGCGGTGGCGCGGCTCGCCGTGCCGTCACTCGCCCCGGTGATCAACGCGACCGGCGTCGTGCTGCACACCAATCTCGGCCGGGCGCCGCTCGCGCGCGCGGCGATCGCCGCGGTGACGAGTGTGGCGCAAGGCTATGCCGCGCTCGAATACGATCTCGGGCGCGGGACGCGCGGCTCGCGTCACCTGATTTGTCGCGACTTGCTCGTCGAGCTGACGGGCGCGGCGGACGCGCTCGTCGTGAACAACGCGGCGGGTGCGTTGCTGCTCGCGCTGAGCGCACTCGCACGCGGCGGCGACGTGATCGTGTCCCGTGGCGAGCTGGTGGAAATCGGCGGGTCGTTCCGGATCCCCGACATCATGGCGCGGTCGGGCGCGAAGCTCGTCGAAATCGGCACCACCAACCGCACGCATCCGCACGATTATGACCGAGCGATCACGCCGAGCACCAGGCTGCTGCTCAAGGTGCACCGCTCGAATTTCCAGGTCACCGGCTTCACGGCCGACGTCGCCCTCGTCGAGCTCGCCGAGCTGGCGCGCGAAAAAAAGTTGCTGTCACTGTACGACCTGGGCAGCGGTTTGCTGATGAACCTGGCGGCATGGGGACTGAGCGGTGAACCGACGGTGCAAGAGGCGGTCGCCGCCGGCGCCGATGTGATCGCCTTCAGCGGCGACAAATTGCTCGGCGGACCCCAGGCGGGGATTCTGATCGGCAACACGGCAGCCATCGCGGCGTGCCGCGCCGACCCCATCGCGCGAACCGTGCGGGCGGACAAACTCACGCTGGCGGCGCTGGAGGCGACGCTCGCGCTGTATCGCGAACCCGAGATCGCCCGGCGGGAGATTCCGGTGCTGCGGATGCTGACGGAAGATCTCGGGGCCATCAAGCGGCGCGCCATGGCGCTCGGCGGTCAGCTCATCGAGGGCGATTCCGAAGTCGGCGGCGGCTCTTTTCCCGGCGCGAAGCTCCGCACGTGGCTCGCGGGATTCCCCGACGAGCAGCTCGCCCAGCGACTGCGGGCAAACGATCCGCCGATCATCGCGCGCGTCGCCGGCAATCGCACGCTGCTGGACGCGCGCACGATTTTCCCCGAGCAGATCGACACCGTCGTCGCCGCGCTGAAGGCCGAGCATTGATGGGGGGGGCCGGCGGTCATCCCGCTGTATTTCTCGACCGCGACGGCACGATCATCGAGGACACGGGCTTTCTCCGGGAGCCAGGCAAGGTCAAGCTGCTGCCCGGCGCCGCCGACGCGATCAAGCGGCTCAACGAGCACGGGTATCTCGCCGTCGTCGTCACGAATCAATCCGGGATCGCGCGCGGTCTCTACTCCACGGCTGATTACACCGCGGTCCAACGACGCGTGGGCGAGCTGCTGGCGACGCACGGGGCGCGTCTCGATGGAACCTATTTTTGCCCGCACCATCCACAGTTCACCGGCCCGTGTGAGTGCCGGAAGCCCGGCATCAGGCTCTTCGACGATGCCCGGCGGGCGCTCGCTATCGACTTCAATCGCTCCTGGTGGGTCGGGGACCGCCTGGCGGACATCCAGCCCGCGCGCCAGCTCGGCGGCCACGCGATCCTCGTTGCGACCGGAGAAGGCAATCTGCATCAAGGGCAGGCGCGGGCGCTCGGTGTGATGGTTGTCGCAGACCTTGGCAAGGCGGTAGACGAGATTCTGCGCCGGTAATCAGCCGCCTGATTGTATTTGGGAAGCGGTTTTCCCAAATTGGGTCCGCGCCCTCCCAGGTCCCGTCGCCGAGGAGCCCTTGTGCGTTACATCCTCACGCTGACTGCGCTCGTTGCGGCCAGTTCCGGCGCATTGCCCGCACAAAGCCCGATCAAGATCGGCCAGTCGGTCACCGGCCGGCTCACGCAAACAGATCAAAAATTTTCCGACGGCTCGCGCTACCGGTTGTACCTGTTCGCCGCAACCAAGGGCGAGCCGGTCGCGGTCGATCTGACATCCGACGACTTCGATGCCAATCTCCTGATCACGGACGCATCCGGGAATACGCTCGCGCGCAACGATGACGGCGGCGGCGCGTGCAATGCGCGGCTGTCGTTCGTGCCGCCCGCCACGGGCAACTATCGCATCTACGCCAACTCGAGCGCTCCCGCGGAGCTCGGCGAGTACCGGCTGACGCTGGCGCGCGGGCCGGGATCGGTCGCGCCGGATACGACGTGCAAGGGATTCGGCCAGGTGGCGGGGATGATCGAGGTCGGTCAGTCGATCAGCGGCGAGCTCACGTCGGACGATCCGCAAATCGGCGGCGATTCCACCTATTTCGAGCGCTGGATCCTGCCGGTGCGGGCCAACCAGACGTTTACCGTCGATCTCGAGTCGAGCGACTTCGATGCGTACCTCATGCTCACGCGGGGCCGCGGCGAAAAAGTCGGCGAGAACGACGACGGCGGCGGTGCGTGTAATGCGCGACTCGTGTACACGACGCAGGACGATCATCCCTTGCGGATCATCGTGAACACCGCGTCGCGGCCCCGTCACCAGATGGGGCATTATCTGCTGCGCGTCACGGACGGCGCATCGGCGACGGAGCCGAAGAGCAGCTGTCGCCTGAACACCGCGGCCACAGGGGCAGCCGCGACCTCCTTGATCCGGCAGATCTCGACGACGTCCGACCAGCGAGCCCCCACGGCGGCGCTGCCGGTCGTCCGTATCGGGGAAACGATCAACGGCCGCCTGACGACCGGCGATTCGCTGTATCCGGACAACAGCTACGTGAAGTATTATCAGTTCACCGCGACACCGGGACAGCCGATCACGATCGACTTGAGCTCGGACGATTTCGATCCGGTGCTGATCATCCGCGGAGACGACCTCGAGCGGTCCATCATCGACGACAACGGCGGGCCCGGCTGCTCGGCGCGCGTGTCGCGCGTATTCCCGAGCCGCGGCCCATACCGGATTCTCGTGAATACGACCACATCGCCCGAGCGCCAGACGGGCAGCTTTTCGTTGTCGATCACGCAGGGCGCGAAGCCCGTACAAGAAGGCGGCAGCGCCGATTGTCAATCGGGCGGTGGTGGGGGCGGGGGGGGCGACGCCGATGAGTCGGTCGCCATGCGCTCCATCGACATCGGCCAGTCGCAGGAAGGCACCTTGACGCGCCACGACGTGCTCTTGAACAGCGACAGCACGTATGCCCAGCCGTGGACGATTCAAGGGCGCGTGGGCCAGACGATCACGGTCGATCTCGAGTCGGATGATTTCGACTCGTATCTGTTCCTCCGTGGCCCCGGCATCGTCGGCGGCCGCGACTTTCAGGACGACGACTCCGGCGGTAACTGCAACGCCCGCCTGAGTGCCACGTTCCCAGAGACCGGCGCGTATCAGATCATCGTGAACAGCACGGAGCATTACGCGACCGGACGCTTCACCCTCAGCGTCACCACCGGGTCGAAGCCGAAGTCGGTGGCGCGTTGCAATCGCAGTAGTCAGTGACCAAGGAGGAGGGCCCGGTTCGTGTCGCCGTCCTGGTGTCCGGAGGCGGCACGAACCTGCAGGCCCTCCTCGACGCCCTCCATAACTCATCTGTCGCGCGCGTCGTCCGCGTAGTCTCCAACCGGCCGAGTGCCGGCGCGCTCGACCGCGCGCGCCGCGCCGGCGTGTCGACGGCGGTTCTGACAAATCCCGCGGATGCGAGCGAGCTGCTCCGCGCCCTGGGCGACGCGCAGCTCGTGGTCCTCGCCGGATATTTGAAGCTGGTGCCGCCGGCCGTGGTAGCGCAGTTTCGTGGCCGCATGATCAACATCCACCCCGCCCTGTTGCCCGACTTCGGCGGCCCGGGCATGTACGGCCATCACGTGCACCAGGCGGTTCTCGCGAGCGGCGCGCGGCAATCCGGCGCGACGGTGCACTTCGTTGACGAAGTCTTTGACCGCGGCGATATCATCGCGCAGGAACGGGTGCCGGTGCTGCGTGGGGATACCCCCGAAACGCTGGCGGCCCGAGTGTTGGAAGCGGAGCATCGATTGCTGCCGCGGGTCGTCTTGGAGCTTGCCAGGAGGATTTAGTGCATCTGCTGTTGATTGCTTTGCTCATGCAGAATCCCGATAGCCTCGCCGTCCGATTCTCCAGCATGACCGCCGTCACCGGCTACGAACAAGCCATGACCGATAGCCTGCTCGCGCTGCTTCCCGGCGCCACACGCGACCGCACCGGCAATGTCACGCTGCGGCTCGGCGCCGGAACACCCAGGCGATTGATCTCATGCTCCCTCGATGAAGTCGGATACGTGGTCGGCAACATCAGCGATGACGGTTATGTGTCGCTGCGGCGGGTCGGCGGCGGTGCCCGCCTCTCCCCGCTCTTTGATCAAACGCTCGAGGGACACCGCGTGACGTTGTTCGGGCGGCGCGGCCCGGTCCCCGGTGTCGTCGGCGTCCGCTCGGTGCACCTGACGCGCGGCCGCCCGGCGACCAACGATCCGCCGTTTACGGTCGACAACGCGTCCGTCGATGTGGGGGCGGCATCGCGCGAGCAGGTGCTGGGGCTGGGGATCGACCTCTTGACCCCGATCTCGTTGACCAAGCGTCCGATACGCTACGGCAAGGGCGGAGCGTTCCTCGCGGCGCCGAACGCGGGCCGCCGGTCGGCCTGCGCGGCCTTAGCTGGAGTGGCGCTCTCCAAACCTCGCGTGCGTGGCACCGTCGTCATCGCGTTCACGGTCCAGGGCCTGTACGCCGACACCGCCGGCCTGAATACCGTAAAAAACCTGCAGGGTCCCTTCGATGAAAGTCGCCAGCTCTCGCTGCCCGTGAAGTACGCCGACACAGCTGTCGAAACCGTTGCCGTAAATGATCTGGAGGCGTTGGTAGCGGACGTGGTGAAATGGATTGGCGGTTTCCGATGACGGTTGCTGAGCGTTCGTGCCGACAGCCTGCCCTGAGCGAAGCGAAGGGTGCCGACGTGCCGACTTGCCGACGTGCCGACGTGCTTGGTCTGCTCGGCCTGCTCGCCGTCGTGCCGGCGTGCCGGCTTGCGGCCCAGGACACGAGCCGAATCGCGGAGGCCCAAACGGTGCTCTCCCAGCTCGTCGAGACCTACGGCGTCTCAGGCGCTGAAGGGCCGGTGCGCGAGCTGGTGAAGCGCCTCCTGCCTGGAATGCAGACGCAGACGGACACCGCGGGCAATCTCTGGGTCCGCGTCGGTCAAGGCGACGGGCCGGTCGTGATCGTCGCGCACCTGGACGAGATCGGATTCCGCGTCGATTCGATTCTGTCCGATGGTTCGTTGGCGCTCCGCAATCGCGGCGGCTTCTTCCCTTCGTTGTTCGAGGCGCAGCCGGCGCTCATTCATGCTGATCGCGGCGACATCCCGGGCATCTTCCTGCCCCGCGACAGCGGTCAAACCCGCCGCACTCCTCCCCCGCTGCGGGTCAGCGTCGGTGTAACGACGCGCGCAGGCGCCGAATCGCTGGGCGTCGCGATCGGACAGACCGTGACCATGCCCAAGCAGTACGTGCGGCTTGCCGGGACGCGCGCGACCGGGCGGTCGTTCGACGATCGCATGGGCTGCGCGGCGCTGGTGCTCGCGCTGCGGCGCCTCGACCGCGCCAAGCTCAAGCATCCGGTTTTCTTTGTGTTCAGCACGCGTGAGGAAATCGGACTCGAGGGCGCCGCCGCGGTCGCCCACCAACTCGGCACCACCGTCCGCCGCGTGCATGCGATCGATACGTTCGTCTCGGCGGATTCTCCGCTCGAGCTGACGAACTTTGGCGTGGCGCCCCTCGGCGCCGGCGCCGTGGCGCGCGCGCTCGACAATTCATCGATCACGCCACCGGCCTACGTGGACTCGCTGGTCCAACTCGCTCACGCGCGCGGGATCGCCCTGCAAATCGGCACGACGAATGGCGGGAACGACGGCTCGACCTTTACGTCTTATGGTGTCGTTGATGTCCCAATGGGGTGGCCGCTGAGATATTCGCACTCGCCCGTGGAGGTCGTGGATCTGAAAGATTTGGTGAGTCTCGCGGATCTTGTCAGGGCGATCGCAGAAGACTGGTGAGGAGTTGACCGCCGGCCGTCGCCGTTGTTTCTTGACCGCCTCATGAGGGCCCTCATCTCCGTCTCGGACAAACGTGGCGTTGTAGAATTCGCGCGCCGGCTGGTCGAGCTTGGCTGGGAGATCATCTCGACCGGGGGCACCGCCGAGGCGCTGCGTCGCGAGGGCATCGCGGTCCTGCCGATCGAGCAGGTCACCGGCTTTCCCGAAATGATGGACGGCCGCGTGAAGACCCTGCATCCGAAGGTGCACGGTGGATTGCTCGCGCGGCGGGACAATGCGCATGATCTCGCGGCGCTGAAGCAGCACGGCATCGCGCCGATCGATCTGGTCGCCGTGAACCTGTATCCATTTCGGGAAACCGTCGCCAAGCCCGACACCACGTTCGCGCAGGCGATCGAGCAAATCGATATCGGCGGGCCGTCGATGCTTCGTTCGGCGGCGAAGAACCACCAATCGGTGGTGGTGATTGTCGATCCCGACGATTACGACGGTGTGATCGAGGATCTCAAGAGCGGCAAAGTTGTCGAGGAGAAACGGCGCGCCCTCGCCACCAAGGTGTTCGCCCATACCGCTGCCTACGACGCCGCCATCCTGGGCTACCTCTCGCGCTCGCAGGACTCGCTGCCGGAGAGATTGAGTCTCGTGCTCGACCGCCAACAGCCGCTCCGCTACGGCGAGAATCCCCACCAGCGGGCGGCGCTCTACGCGACCGGCGAAGCGGGTATTCGGGACATGCGACAGCTCCACGGCAAGGAGCTGTCGTTCAACAATCTTCTCGATGTGGACGCCGCGGTCACGGCGGTCGCGCCCTGGCAATGCGGCAAAGACGCCCGCGCCGCCTGCGTGATCATCAAGCACACCACACCGTGCGGGATCGCGCTGGGCCGCAACGCGTCCGATGCGTACACCCGCGCCCTCGCAACCGATCGCACGTCCGCGTTCGGATCAGTGATCGCCTTCAACACGGTCGTGGATCGCGCCGCCGCCGAGACGATGCGCGAGCTGTTCGTCGAAGTCGTCGTCGCGCCGCGCGTCGATGCCGATGCCTTGAGCGTTTTCAAGGAAAAAAAGAATCTTCGCGTCGTCGAGCTGCCGCGCTTCCCTGATGAGCCGACGCTCGATTTCAAGCGCGTCCGGGGGGGCTTCCTCGTGCAAGATCGCTTTCGCTTCAGCGCGATCGCCGATGAGTCCAAGTGGCAAATCCCGACGACGCGGCGACCCACCAATGCGCAGTGGAACGACCTGCGGTTTGCGTGGGCGGCGGTGGGGTCCGTCAAGTCCAATGCCATTCTCATCGTCCGCGATGAAGCGGCGATCGGCATCGGCGCCGGCCAGATGAGTCGCGTGGACGCCTCCTTTCTGGCGGTCCATAAGGCCCGCCAGCAGGGCCACGATCCCGCCGGCGCGGTCCTGGCGAGCGACGCCTTCTTTCCCTTCCGCGATGGGGTCGACGAAGCCGCGGCTGCCGGGATTGCGGCCATCATCCAGCCCGGCGGATCGGTCAAGGACGCCGAGGTCATCGCCGCCGCCGACGAGCACGGGATTGCCATGATCCTGACCGGTATGCGGCAGTTCCGTCACTAGATTACTGGCCTGTGACAACGACTGCATTTCCGTCCACAACAACACCGGCGCAGCTACGCGCCGTCAATCCGCCGTACGTGATCGCAGCCTGCATCTCGGTCGCGGCGCTGATCCTCTATGTGCTCACGTTGGCTCCCACGACCTCGTTCTGGGACGCCTCGGAGTACATCGCAGCCACCCACGCCCTCGGCATTCCGCATCCGCCCGGCAATCCGTTCTTCATCATCGTCGCGCACGTCTGGGGTCTCTTGCCGTTGGGCGCCGATTATGCCCGCCGGATCAATCTCCTCGCGGCAGTGACGAGCGCCGCCTCGGCGGGCCTCTGGTTCCTCATCTGCGAACGGGGGCTGCGCGAGACGGCGATTCCCCAGCTCTGGAGACGTGTGGCCGCGGCGGCCGGCACGGTGG
>DASZNX010000059.1:0-6919 GCA_035551075.1 Gemmatimonadales bacterium
GCTGTGGCGTGCAGCGATGCGTTGGGGCCGGACGCGACCCCTCCGCTGCCAACCTACTTGCAGGCCACGGTGACGAATCCGTTCTTCCCGTTGCCCCTTGGACGGACACAGATATTCAATACCCAGACCGCGAACGGCCTCGAGATCGATAGCGTGACCGTCCTGGCCCGCCCGGGGACCATCCACGGATTTCCCGTCACCGAAGTCCACGATCGTGTCTACCTCGCGGGATCGATAACCGAGGACACGTATGACTGGTACGCGCAGGATCCCGACGGGAATGTGTGGTATCTGGGAGAGGACACGCAGCAATATGACCACGGGCTCGTCATCGGTACCGAAGGAACGTGGCAGTGGGGAGTCCACAATGCCCTGCCCGGCATCGTCGTGTGGGGCGACACGTCCGGCAAGATCAACAAACTCTACCGCCAGGAGTTCGACCCGGGCAACGCTCAGGACGTGGGAAAGCTCGTCGCGCTGAATCTTTCCTTCCGAGCGCCGTTCGACACTGCCGCGGTTACGGGGTGCATCAAAACAGAGGAATGGAGTACGCTCGAAAAGAGCCCGCACGAGCACAAGTTCTATTGTCCCCATGTCGGCACGGCGCTCGAAGTCGGCGGTTCAGGAGACACCACCTGGTTGGTAAAGGTGAGTCCGTAGCTCTACAGCCTGAACAGGTAGCTGAGCTTTACAAACACCGCGTCGGCGGTTCGCTGGAGATTGCGGAACCGGAACGCGGCTTCGTCCTGCATGTCGCTGCCGTAGCCCGCGAACAACACGGTTCCGGGGATCGGTTGATAGCTGAGCAGCGCATCGACGTGGAACAGGTTGCTCGCGGTGGGAATCGTGCGCTGCACCCCATTCGGCCCATCGATCAGAATCGGCGCGTTGGTCCGCGAATCATCGCGCAGCGAATCCGTCTTGTCCTGGATGTATTGGCCCACCAGTCGGATGAATAACGGCCGCGAGATCTGGTACTCGATCTTTGCCCGCGCGACGCGCCCGACGTTCACGAGCGTGCCGTCGGTGCGGCGATTCACCTGTTGCCAGAAGTAGCTGAGCGAATTGCGGAGCCGGTCGGTGGGCCGATAGGAGACTTCGGCGCTCAGCAGGAGAAGATCGGCGGAGGCCCACTCGAAGAAGTTTTCGTCATGCCCCTGCAGGAAAAAGCCGTCCCCACTGAAATGCTTCCACTGCGGCGTATTGATCTGAACGATGTATTCGCCGTTGTTGATGGTCGGCTGGCCGGTGAAGGGGATTGTATCGAGACCGCCCCCTCCGCCGGCCTTCGGGACTTCGAGGCGATAGTCCGCATACAGCGCGGAATCGTACCCGAATGATTCCACGAAGTAACCGGCGCCAACGTTCCAGCCGCCGCGCAACGTGCTGTTTACGTTGAAGTGCAGTTTTTGATCCTGGATGCCTCGGCCGTGGACGAACTTCTGATATTGCCAGGTGCCGTCAACGAGAATGTCGCCGGTGAATCGCTCCAGCAGCGCGCCCGGCTTGCCGTACGCGGTGTAGCTGGGATCGACGTAAGAGTGCACGATCCCATTGCGGCCGATGAAGCCACTCCCCGTGTGGAACTGGTCCGAGATGCCCGCGAACTGGCTGCGCAATCCCCAGATGCGGTGCTGAATCGTAAACTGGCCGAGCCACAGCGGCGCCGTTTGCGTGACGTCGCCCACCCGCGTGCGACTCGCCGCTCCCTGCAGGCTCAGCGAATAGATGTCCTTGAACACGAAGCGGCTGTCGACGTCGAGCACGCGATTGTAATCGTTCCCCTCCACGCGATCGGTATACGCCATCCCGATGCGCGAGCCACCGCCGAGGCTATGCTGCGCGCGCAAAATGTTGAACAGGGGATTGTCCTGGCCACTCGCCGACGCGTACTGCTGGTCGACCGCTGAGAGAAACCCGATGTCCGTGCCCGCGGTCGTGCCGGTGAGCTTCACCGCCGCGACCGGCTGCACTATGCGCCGCGTGTAAATCAGGTTCAGCGGGACCTGAAACAGCTCGCTGCCTTCCAAAAAGAACGGCCGCTTCTCTGGATAGAACAGCGCCTGCCTTGGATCGAAGCCGAGCTGTCCGGCATCCGACTCGACCTGCGAAAAATCGGGTTTGACGGTGCCGTTGAGCGTGAGGTTTTCCGACACGCCCCAGCGGACATTGCCGCCGACCTGCAGGTTGCCCATGTCATAGGAATAGCCGCTGGCGCCCTGCGCGCCGACCATCCGGGTCGTGGCCTCGGGGTTCAAGTCCATCACCAGTCCACGATGGAGCTCGGTGAGCCCCACGAGATTGCCCGACTGGCCAATGAAGGTGGCGTTCGCGCGCTGCGCGGGAAACCAGGAATCCTCGAATCCGGAGTGCTTGATTTGGCGCACGATGTTGAGGCTCCAGTCCTGCGGCTGGCGCGACTGATAGCGGAGGCTTTTGAACGGAATCCGGACTTCGACCTCGTAGCCCCAGTCTGTGACGTGGCCGTGCGACTGATAGACGTAGTCGGGGCTCAGGTTGGGCTGCTCGCGCCCCACCACAGCGCCGCCGATGAATCCGCTCGCCGTCACGTTGGCGCCCTCGATGAGCGAGCCGTCGCCCTGCACGCCCAGGGGATTCACGGCAAACATCAGCGCCTGCTTGTGGTCGTGGAACGTGCCGAGGAGGATCTGAACGTTGTCGTCGCCGAAAATCTGATCGCGGTCCGCGAGGGTGGCGGTCGGCCGACCGTGCAGCTCGAAAGCGCGGATGCCGAAGTAAATCGCCGTATGGGAATACCACACGAGGACCTCGGTCGAATCGGCGGCGGGCACGCCGTCATTGGGCGCGTATTGCGAGAAACCGGTCAGCACCGCCGCGTGCAGCCAGGGAGTCTCGGTGAGATTGCCGTCGATCGTGACATCGGCGTCGAAGCGAGGGATCTGGACGTCGAGGCGGCGCTCTCGCCCGGGGTAGAGCAGGGTCGGGTCCGCGAGCTGCAGCAGCAGGCTCAATGTCAGCAGCATGACATAAGTATGAGGAAAGACTCATCGCTGACGACAGGCGACGAGTCAGGGATGTGTCACAACTTGCGCGCGGCGACGATTCGAATGTCGAAAGTCACGTCGTCAGCGACGCGAACCGTGCCGCCGGGCCCGCCGCGATACGGTTTGATGCCGAATGCGGTCTGTTTCACCACGAATGTCGTCGACGCGCGCAGCGTGTCGCCATCGATTACCACTTGTGCATTCACTGGGACATCACGCGTGACGTTACGAATCGTCAGCGCGCCCAGCAGGTGCACTTTGCTGCCGCTCCAGGTGATGCTGCGCGATACGAACGTGATCCGCGGATACTGCGGCACGTCCAGCGTCTCGGTTCGCATGGCGGCGGTCACCTTGCGGATCTCTTCCGTATCGGGAGGGGTGAGCACTTCGAGACTGTCGGTCGGGATGACGAGGTCGATATGTGACCGATCGGGTGCGGCGCGATGGTAGGAGAGGTGGCCCGTGAATGCGCGCGCGCGGATCACGTGCTCGTGACCAGCGAAGCCAAGGAGTCCGGCCTTGCCGGTGTGCACCTCGAGGCGGCTCGCGGGTGTCAGCGTGTAGACGACCGAATCACCCACGGGGGATTGGGGGGATTGGGGGGATTGGGAAGATTGCGACGCAAGGGCGATCAGCAGAACGGGAAACGGCATCACGCGGGCAGGCGCCCCTTCAGGTCATTCGCCGTGAACGGTCCCTTCTCGGCGATCAGCGCCCGCGCCGCGTCCACTTGGCCCCAGGTGTTCCACAGCAACACCCCGCGAACGCGGCCGTCCTTCAGATAATAGACAACGCCCTCGCGGAACCGCTCCTTCCAATCGGCGAATGTCTGGAGCCGTGAATCGAGCTCGCCGACAGCCTCGTAACCCAGCTCGAACAGATCCGAGTAGAAGAACGGCAGATGATCGTAGGGCTGCTGCGATCCGGCCATCGCGCGGCCTGCCGCCTGGCCCATCGTGTTGGCGTTATCCTCGTGCTCGACACGCAGTCGCATATCGAGCGCCGGGTTGTAGAAGTTGGCGGCATCGCCCGCGGCGTAGATGTCGGTGACCGTGGTGCGCAGGTGCTCATCGACGACGATGCCATTGTCGATTTTGGCCCCAACCTGTTGCGCGAGGTCTGTATTCGGCACGATGCCCAGGCCGGCCACCGCCAGGTCGGCGACAACCTCTTTGCCCGTGGTCGTTTTGATGGAGAACTGAGAACCGCGATTCTCGAGCCCGCTCACACCTTCGCCGATCCTCGTCTCGACACCTTTCTTCTTGTAATAGTCCACCAGAAAGGCCGACAAATCGGCGGGAAAGACCCGGGCGCCGAGTCCTTGCTCGGGCACGATCATGACGACGTCGCGGTCTTGCATGCGGACCGCTGCCGCGACCTCCGATCCGATGAATCCCCCACCGATCACGGCGACGCGGACCGGCCGCGCGACGCGATCGCGCAGGCGCCGGTAGTCATCGTACGTGCGGTAATAGATCACGCGGTCCGTTGCGCTCGCCCCCGGCAGCCGGCGCGGCGTGCCGCCGGTCGCGAGCAGCAGCTTTTCGAACCCGTACGTCGTCGCTTTGTCGTCGGTGGCCTGTTTCTGTTTCGCGTCGAGCGACACGATCCGCCGCTCGAGCAACAGATCGACGCCGTTGGGGAGCGGGCGCCAGACCTTCTCTTCGGATTCGCCTTTCCAGAGTCCCTTGGAGAGAGGTGGCCGGTTGTACGGAGGATGGGACTCGCCGCTGACGAGCAGGATCGAACCGGTGGCGTCGAGCTCCCGAATACCATGAGCGGCGGCATCGCCCGTCATGCCGCCGCCAATGATGAGATATTTGAATCTGTTCATGGGTTCGGTGGTGAAACCCACGACCGGCCGATGATGTTCCGGCGCGTTATCGCTGCTGCGACGGTGGCCGGTAGGTGACACCCCGCGTGGACGCCGTCGCGGCGACGGAAATCAACGCGCCCTCGCGTACCAGCGATTGCACCCCCAGAATCGTCGTCACCGGTGGGTTGTTGCTGAAGTACGCCGCGCCGGCATCCCGAATCGTGGCCGTGTCTGCCGGGTGATAATTGACCACGTAGATCGTCAGTGTCACCACGTCGCGCGGCATGCTGCCGGCGGCTTTGAGTACCGCCGCGAGGTTCGCGAAGGCCTGAGCGGCCTGCGTACGAAGATCCGAGCCGACGAGCGATCCGGTGCTGTCGGTGCCCAGCTGGCCGCCGATATAGAGGCCCCGGCCGACCGACACGGCTTGCGCGCCCAGTGCCGGCGCAGCGACTCCGGGCGCAGGGGGGACAGGCGTCTTGATCTCCGGCGTTCCGCCGCCGCCCATTCGGGCTCCGCCGAAGCCGCCGAATGCCGCCTCCTGCCAGCGCACCGCATCCTCGCGCTGTTTGCGCTCGATCGCTTGTTGCTCACTGTCGCGCCATTTGTGGTAGGCCTTCATCTGATCTGAGCTCAAGAACTTTTTCAGGTTGTCCTCGAACTTGTCCTGCCGATCCTTGAGGTATTTGCCCAGATCCTGGAGCCGTTCGACGTAAAACATCGCGGCGGGCCGATCTCCTGTTTCGAGCCGCTCGTTCATTTTGGCTGTCGCGGCGGCCGCGCTGTCGCGCTGTGGCTGCGTGGCGGTCATGAACGAGTCGTAGGCTTGCGTGTAGCGCCGTGCCTGATCCTCAGACAGCGTGAGCAGCACGCGGGCGGTGCCGGAATCGAGCGGACCTTCGAGCTCGACGCCGGGAAGCCTGGGCGCTTCGGGTTCGTAACGGCGCATCGATCCCATGCCGCCCGACCCGTATCCGCCGCCCTGCGCACCGAGGGCGGCGGGACCAATCAACAATGTCACGACCAGGAACATGTATGGGGACACAGAGCTCATGAGTTCGGATCCTTTGAGACGGTGATTGCCGAGCACAACCCGTTAGGCTGTGTTACACCTGATTCATAAGACGCGTGTTCCGTCGCGTTGCTAACACTTCTTCGCGAGGACCCGTTGCCGCTCTCCCGCGGTAACCATGTCGCGCGCGACGACGTCACGGACGATCCGCGCGACGAACACATAGCCGCGCGACTCCGCGACCAGCCAGCGGCGCCACTCGAGCTCGTCGAGCGCGGCGTGAAGCGCGTCTCCCTTCAAGTCGGTCGCACAACCGATCCGCTTTGCCGATACTCGCTCCCCCAGCAGCGCGTGCGCCACCAGCGCCTGCTGCGCGGGGCGCGTGAGACACCGAAAATTGACACGGACCGAGGCGACGATGGTATCGGGGAGATCGCCAGGGAAGGTGGAATCCAGCGTTCGCAGTGGATGCGGCCAGGCTCCGCTCGCTGATTCGAGATCGAGTCCCTGCGCCATGGCGTGAACGATCTCGAACGCGAGCAGCGGCAGTCCCGCGGAGTCCGCCGCAATGCGCCGCGCCAGGCGATCGGCCGCTTCCTCCGTGTAAGAGGGCAGGGCCCACCGAATCAAGTGGAGAATCGCTTGGGTGTCGAGTCTATCCAGCGCCACTGTGACACCTGGAATGTCCCGGCCGAGTCGAGCACGCAGCTCTGTCAGGCTCCGCGGAGCCGGCTCGGGTGTCGTCGCCAATACCAACAGTATTGGCGCGCGGGCCAGATCGCGGGCCAGCTGAGTGATCATCTGAAAGGATCCAACATCCACCCATTGCGCATCATCGAAGATCAGCACCACCGGCTGCTCGGCGCTTGTGACCCGCAGGACTTCGGCGACCGCGGCGTCGAGGTCCCACTCATGCGCTGCCGGACTCGTGTGCGGGAACCGCTCTCCCCATTCGCCGATCTGCGCCGCGAGCGTCGCGAGCGCGGCGGGATTCGCGCCGGCGACGCCGGGCGCGTTCGCCAGGCCCCCGCGCGCGAGGCCAAGGATCGCACTCGCGCCTTGCTC
>DASZNX010000060.1:0-25088 GCA_035551075.1 Gemmatimonadales bacterium
GCGCACCGCGAGCAGAGCAACGCGCGAGGGCGACGACTCTCCCGCGCGCGCCCGCGCGAGGTCGAAATGCGCGGCGGCCTCGGGGTAGCGGCCCAGCCCGTACTCGGCCTGCGCGAGGACCGCGAGCGCCTCCCCGTCGGCGTAGTCCGCCAGCCACGGCTGGTTCACGAGCAGCGTGCGGGCGTATTCGTAGCGGCGCGCGCGGACTTCCGCCTTTGCCCCTTCGACAATGAGCAACGCGTTGGGATTGGGATCTCGGCGCGCCGCGGCGAGCAACGTCTCGGCCGCATGCCACGGGCGTCCTGACAGCCGGAGCGAATCGGCGAGCACAGCCGCGGTGTGATCCGGTTGGACGGCTTGAGCCGGTATTGCACGCCACCCGACCAGTGTCGCCGCGAAGCAGAGCGCGGCAGTACGCATCACTGTGCGGTGCGCCTCACTCGCGCCAGCACCCGCTGATAGTCGGCGCGCGACGAGGGCGTGAGTTGATAACGACTGAATCCGGTCTGATCCTGGAAATAGAGGACCAGCCGATCCGTGTTGTAGGTCCAGCGGAGCAGTCGCTGGCCAGTCCGATCGAGGGTGTTCGTCATGTCCAACACTTCATCCGGGTCGCCAAGAGTGATCAGGACTTCCCCGCGCTCGGTCAACCAGCCGGGCTGGCCTTCGTCCTGGAAACGGACGTTGGCCTGCTGCACCCGCTGGAAATACTCGTCGAGTGCCTCGTTCTCCGGCGTGAGTGGGTTGGGATCGGTGGCCTTCCAAAAATCACGCCAGACTTCGGGGCGACTCTCCGGCGGAGAACGCTTCAAGGAATCGACCCAGTCTTGCCGATCGAAGTAACGCAACAGGCTCGCCATTTCGTCGAAATTCGTAATTACCCACTGATTCGAGAAGCTCACGAGAAAGCGCGCTCGCGTCGTATCGCCACCCTCGGCCGGAACCACCCGCAACTCCGCCTGACCGACCGGCAGGTTCGCGGGGGCAACGATAAACGTCGCGGCGGCGAGGTCGGTATCACCGGTCACCAGCACGGAATCATGCCACAGCTCCTTATCCGTGCCGTCCACCACGCGGGCGTGCAAGATGCCGGGGCCGGCGGAATAGCGCTCGATGTAGAAGCGCATCGAATCCGAACCGTATGGCAGCGTCGCGCGTGGATTCGCAACGAGCGTCGGCGTGTCGTGGCGATGCTGCCTGCCGTTGGCCGTGTACACCGCCACCGGACGGGAGAGGGCCGGCCCGGCGAAGCGGGGGACCGTGTCGCGCCGCTCCGCACGCGAAAAGGCCGGACCATTGCGATCGCGGACGGTGACAGACACTTGGTAAGCGCCTGGCCGCAACGTGACAAACTTCTGATAAATCACGCTTTCGTCGGTACGCATTGTCTCTCGGAAGTGGCGCACCCTGACCTGCTCGTCGCTCGTGATCTCGCGCACCGGGATGGCGCCCGTGCTATCGATATGGAATGTCGCCAGAACGCTATACGCGGCGATGAATTCGTTGCCGTGATGCTGGAAGGTCAGGGTCTGATTCGCGAGGGACAGAGAGAAGAGCGCGAGCGTCGAATCGGGCGTCGGGCCGGCCAGGTACCGAACGGACGCGACGAACGGCAGTGTGCCTCCGCCTACGAGCGCCCCCATGGAGCGATACACGGCGCTTGCGTCGAACAGCCGCGGCACCGTAGTCCCGGCCGCGGGTGCCTTCTCGGGCTGCCCGACGCGTTGCCAGGACCCACACCCGCTTCCCGCTGCAACGAGAGTAACTATTGAGAGCGCTATCGCGCGTTGTGTCACTTGCCGAGCCTCAGAACCGGAAGTTAGTTTCGCGCCAACCCAATGGCTAACGAGAACTTGGCCGGCAGGACGATTGCCGGCTACCGCCTCCTCGAGCGCGTAGGCGAGGGGGGGACGGCGGAGGTATACCGCGCCGAGCACGGCGCGCGCGGCGCCTGTGCGTTCAAAGTATTGCGAGAGCGGCTCAGGGGCGACCCCACGGCGGTCAAACGCTTCCTGCGCGAGGCCGGCTACGGTTCGCGCGTCGTCCACCCCGGCGTCGTGCGCACGTACGACTTTGGTGAAGCGGACGGGCTTTACTATCTCGCGCTCGAATGGGCGACAGGCGAGTCGCTCGCGGACTTCCTCCATCGTGAAGGGCCCCTGCCTCCCGCCCTGGCCGTGCCACTGGTGCGCCAGCTCGCCGACGCACTGGCTGCCGCGCACAACGCCGGGATCATCCACCGCGATCTCAAGCCGGAAAACATCATGTACGATCCGAAGACGCGCTCGGTCAAACTGCTCGACTTCGGCATTGCACGTGATGCGGAGGAGCCGCCCCAGGAGCGTCTCACGCGTACCGGTTTCTTCGTGGGGACGTTGCAATACGTCGCCCCAGAGGCGCTGTCCGGGGAGCTCGTGGACGGCCGCGCGGACATCTACAGCCTCGCAAAAATCACCTATTACATGCTCACCGGGAAAAACCCACACGACGGCCGCAGCCCGCGCGAGCTGTTCCAACAGTTGATCAGCGGCAAGGCAATTCCGCTCTCCAAGGCAAGTGAAGACTTGAAGTTCTCGCCGGCATTGGAGGCCGCGATCATGAAGGGACTCGCCCGGCTGCCGGGGGACCGGCAGCCGACGGTCACGGCGTTTGCGGACGACTTGGAGGCGGCGCTTGCGGACTCGAAGGAGGAGAAGCCGCGCGGCTGGTTGGGAACGCTCAAGAACATTGTCGGCAAGCGTGACAGTGAATAGTAGTAGCGACTACTACTACCTAAGAGATACGCTCAAGGATTTGCTTCTCACACGGTCGATCCGGCGCGGCGATTTCTTGCTGGCCTCTGGGCGGCGATCCTCTTTCTATATCGATGCGCGCCTGACGACGATGTCCGGCGATGGGCTCGCCGTCATCGGTGGGTTAGGCCTCGACCGCTTTGCCGCCCGCGGTTGGACTCCCCGCGCCGTCGGCGGACTCACGCTCGGCGCAGACCCAATAGCCTACGCGCTTGCGCTCACTGCGAAGCGCCGCGGGCAGCCGCTCGACGCGTTTACCGTGCGGAAACAACCCAAAGAGCATGGCACGGGAAAACGGATCGAAGGCTGCTTCTTTTCCGGCTATCCCGTGGTCGTCGTCGAGGACGTGCTCACCACTGGACGGTCGGCCCTCGATGCCGTCAGCGCTGTGGAAACAGAGGGCGGACATGTGCTCGGCGTTATGGCGGTGGTCGATCGCGAGGAAGGAGGCCGGGCGGCGATCGAGCGCGCCGGCTATCTCGTAGAAGCGTTTCTCACCGCCGCCGACCTCGGCCTCGTATCGGACCGATGATGCCGCTCCAGAGCCGCTCTTCGTCTTTCGCCGCCCGGGTCCGTGGCTGGCACGACGAAGCGACCGCCCTCGAGCAGCGCTTCAAGGATCTCGAGACATTCGACCGCAGTCATCGGCGCCGCTGGGCCATCGCGGCGTCATTGCTCATTCTCGGATTCCTCGGCTGGGTGGCGGGTGTCGTGCAGGCTCGCCCCGGCACGATCGTCCTGGCCGCGGGTGCCGGTGCGGTGATCAACGCACTCGTGGGCATGATCAACGAGCGCGGCTGGTACCGCTGGTGGTTCGTCTACATGCTGCCGCTGCTCGACGTCGCCCTCGTGAATGTGCTCGTGGTGTGGTTCGGGCACGGCGGCATTATCGCCGCCTTGTTCATCGCTGTCCTGCCCTACGCTTTCGATCAGGGTCAAGCCGTCGGAGACTTTCTCGTTCTCGTCGCATCGCTCGGCTATCTGCTCGCGAGTTGGCTGCACGGTGCGCTCTACGCCGGCGGTTCCGGTCTCGAAACAACGGCGTACGTCGAGACCGCCGTCTTCATTGTCGTAGCGATGGCGCTCAAGCGAATTCCCGCGACGCTGATCCAGCGCATTCGCCACGCCCGGACCGTCATGGGTGAAGCCGAGCAGGGATACCTCGCCGTGCGTGCGTCCGCCGCTGAGGCGGACGAGCTGGGATTTCTCGAAAAGAGTTTCAATCGCATGCTCGAGGAGATCGGCGCGACCATCGCCTCCGTGCAGCGCGAAGCGGACGAAGTCGCGGCCTTCGCCGAGGAGCTGGCGGCCGCCGCGCAGCAACTGCACGCGACGACCGAAACACTCACTCAGACCTCGCAGCATCTGGCCGACGACCTCGCGCACCAGCGCGGTCTCGCCGAGGGCGCGCGCGGCGAAAGCGCCAAAGCCGCGGACCAGGCGGAATCGTTGCGCGTGCGGGCGGAGCTGATGCAGGTAGACGCGTCGCGGCTCGTCGCAGCGGCAGAGCGAGGACGCGAGCGCGTGGCGCGGGCGAGCGCGACATTGCGCGCCGTCGGCGAGGAGGTGCGCACGACGGCCTCCACTGTTGCCGGCCTGTCCCGGATGTCCGAACGCATCGGCGTGTTCGCGCAGACGATCGCGCGCATCGCGCGGCAAACTCATCTGCTCGCGCTCAACGCCGCGATCGAAGCGGCCCGCGCGGAAGAGCACGGCGAAGGGTTTGCGGTCGTCGCGGACGAGGTGCGCTCGCTCGCGGCTGAGGCGGGGAAGTCGGCGCGCGAAGTGGCGGAGCTGGTCAGCGAGCTGCGGACCGGCATCGAAGCTGCGGCGCGGGCGATGCAGTCGGGCGAAGCAAAGGTGCGCGACATCGGCGCCGTGGCCGCTGAAGCCGATGGCGCGCTGCAGGAGCTCCACCAGGGCGTGCAGCTGATGGGTGATCTCGTCAACGCAACGGCCGAAGTTTCCCGGAGTCAGGCCGCCCGCCTGGCCGAGCTGGCACAATCGCTACAGCAGGTCGCCAGCATTTCGACCGCTTCATCGGAAAGCGCCAACAGCACCGCGGCCGCGACCGAAGCGCAGATCACGTCCATGGGTGAGCTGACGGCCACGTCGCAGCAGCTCGCCCAACTGGCCGAACGCCTTCGTGCCGGCATGGCGCGGTTCTCGATGCTGCGGCGCGAGCAACGCACGGTAGACCATGCAGCGGACTGATCACAGGCTAAACCCCGTACCGGGCTACCGCTGTGCCGTTCTGGCCTTGGTCCCAAGAGCCCGCGTTGAACGGGTGAAACGAGCGCAGGGTCTCCCGGTACGGAGTGATCAGTAGATCGATATAACGAATCAGCGCGACATCGAACGGAAAGCGGCGGCGAAATTCACCGGCTGTCACACCCAGCACGGCGCGCAGATGACGGCCGAAGCTCTGCGGTGACGAGTAGTCCATGCGGTAGGCGACATCCGAGACCGAGAGCCCCGGATTCTGAAAGAGGAATGCGGCGTGCAGTAACCGCATGCCGGCCAGATAGCTCTTGGGCGACGGCAGGCTCGCGCGGCAGAAGCGGGACATCAGGGTGCTCGGCCGCACGCGGAGATGACGCGCGAGGCTCCGGACCGTGCTCAGCGCCGGCGCCAGCCGCGCGATCGCCTCGAAGAAGAGCCGGGCCTCCTCGGAGGGTTCGCCCAGGGCAGGGACGAGCCGCCCGAGAATGCGCGACGCAACCGGTGATGCCGGATGACCGACGAGATCGCGCAGGCGCCGCCAGCCGTCGGGCTGCGTGCAATCGACCGCCGAGCGCACGCCGGTGGCGCCGAGGCGAAGCAAGGTTTCGGTCGCTTCCCGATCATGCCGAGAAACGAGAGCGACGGCGGGGATTGCGGGGAATTCCCGCACAAAGCGGGCGACGGCCGGCAGCGCTTCTCCATGACAGCGATGTACCGATATGACGACCGCATCAACGCGGCGCCGCCGGGCGACGTGCAGCGCTTCGCGTAATGAATCGGCGTGAAGTGTATGGAAGCACCCATCACCTGCGGCATCGATGCGGGGGCGCTCGAGGGCGGGAAGGACCGTGCAGACGGTGACCATGCGCCGGAATGGTAAGCGCGCGGCTTCAACGGACGTTCACCGCGAATACACCCATCATCACGGCAGTGCCGGTGTTTTTTCGCCGACCGATCGGGCCAAAAAGCTGCGAGCTTTGTGAGCCATGACGGCACCAGATGATTCACGCGCGGCGCGATCGCGCCGGCTACTGCTCGCATTCTCGTTCGTGGTGGTTGCCTTGATGATCGCAGGTGGGATCAGCTTCGTGCGGTACGCGCGTCGCCACAAACCCAATCCGCTGCTCGTCGCAGTCGCGCCCTTCGACATCTTCGTTTCCGGCCTCGAGTCCTGGCGCGTAGCGCTCGCCGAGGGCGTCACGGCACAGCTCGACAGCCTGCCGCCGCTATCGGCAATTCCACAAGCGGTCGTGCGTGAGCGTTGGCAGGGGCAGTCGCGGCCCGAAGTCGCGGCGGTCGATCTCGCCCGCCGCACGAGCGCCGGTCTGGCGATCTACGGACGTCTCGATCCGCTTACGGCGAGCCGGGACTCGGTGCGCGCCCAGATGATTGTGATCGACGCCGGGACGGGGCGGGTGCTCATCGGCGTGGACCGGCACTGGCCCACGGCGCGCCTCGACGACCTCGCGCGGGCGCTCGCCCTTCAGGTGCGCCAGAACTATCGTTATCCCAGTGACTGAGCCGACTCCACCCCAGGATCCGATTGCAGAGCTGAACGCCGCGCTTCCGCCACACTACATCATCGACCGGGAGCTGGGCCGTGGCGGGATGGCGCTGGTGTATCTCGCGCGCGACACCCGGCACGAGCGCTTTGTAGCGCTCAAAACCTTGCGCCCCGAGATCGCGATCGCCCTCGGCCGCGAGCGATTTCTGCGGGAGATCAAGCTCGCTGCCCGTCTCCAGCACCCCAACATCCTGCCGGTCTATGATTCGGGCGACGCGGCCGGGACCCTCTATTACGTGATGCCGTTTGTCGAAGGGGAATCCCTCCGCGACCGGTTGGAGCGCGAGCCACAGCTGCCGGTGGATGACGCGCTCCAGATCGCCAAAGAAGTCGCCGAAGCGCTCGCATATGCGCACAGCCACGACGTGGTACATCGCGATATCAAACCGGAAAACATCATGCTCTCGGGCGGCCACGCGGTCGTCACCGATTTTGGTATCGCGCGAGCCGTGAGCGCCGCCGGCGGCGACAAGTTGACGCAGACGGGACTGGCTATTGGAACGCCGGCCTACATGCCGCCGGAGCAGGCGTCGGGATCCGGCAACGTCGACCGGCGCAGCGACATCTATAGTCTCGCCTGCGTGCTTTACGAAACGCTCGCGGGGCAACCGCCATTCACCGGCCCCACCGCACAAGCGATCATGGCGCGGCATTCGCTCGATGCGGTGCCGCGGCTCAAGGTCGTCCGCGATGCGATTCCCGACGAGCTCGAAACGGTGATCGAGCGCGCGCTGGAGAAAGTACCGGCCGATCGCTATCAGACATCCGGTGACTTTGCGAAGGCGTTGACCGCGGCGAGCACCGGACGGGTCTCGCGCGTCACGGCCGCGAGACGGCGCACGCGCGCCCGCTGGCGCAGGCCGGGTACCCTCGCCGCCGGGTTCGGCGTGCTGGTGGTGGCGATCGGTACGTGGCTGGTGTTTGGGCGGCGGGGCACGACGAGCGCCGCAGGTGCCGGAGCGATGGACGTGCGACGGGTCGCGGTCCTCTACTTCCAGGATTTGAGTCCCGACACGTCGCTGGGGGTTTTGGCGGACGGACTCACGGAAGGCCTGATCGATCAACTCTCGGAAGTCCGCACGCTCGACGTCGTGTCGCGCAACGGCGTCTTTGCGTTCCGGCACTCGGATTTGCCGCGCGACAGCATCGCGCGCGCGCTTGGCGCGGGAACGCTCGTTGAGGGCAGCGTCGAGCCCGTGCGCGATCGAGTGCGCGTCACCATCCGGCTGGTGGACGGCGCGAGCGGCGCCGATCTCTTGCGCCGCGCTACAGTCGAGCAGCCCTCGACTAATCCGCTGGGGATCCGCGATACGCTCGCCGCCGAAGTCGCGCGAGTCCTGCGGGAGCGATTGGGTGAAGAAGTGCGCTTGCGCGAGGAACGCGCCGGCACGCAGAACACTGCCGCCTGGACCGCGCTGCAGCAAGCCGAGCGCGACCGGAAAGATGCGGAAGACGCGGTGGGCGCCGGGAAAATGGACAGCGCGATGGCGCGGTTCGCTCGCGCCGATTCCGCGCTGGCGGCCGCCGAGCGCGCCGATCCCCGCTGGGACGATCCGATCATCATGCGAGGACAGTTGATCGAGCGGCGCGTTCGCTTGACCCGAGGAGCGAACCTGATCGATGCGGGACTGGCACACGCAGCCCGCGCGCTCGCGTTGGCACCAGGCGACGCTCGAGCGCTGGATCTGCGCGGGACCCTGTTGTACCGGCGCTGGCAGCTCGCGCGTCCTTCGAATCCGCAGGAGGCTGCCGCACTGCTCGATGACGCCCGCAAAGATCTCGAGCGCGCCACCACACTCGATCCGAACCTGGCGAGCGCGTACGCGACACTGAGCAGCCTGTACTATCAGACCAAGGACCTGCAGGGCGCCGCGCTCGCGGCCCGGCGGGCATACGAAGAAGACGCCTATCTCGGCAACGCTCCGGACATTCTGTATCGTCTCTTTTTCACATCGTATGATCTCGACCAGCAGCGCCAGGCGCAGCGCTGGTGCCAGGAAGCCGCACGCCGGTTTCCGCGCGACTTCCGGTTTCTCGAGTGCCAGCTCTACATGATGACCCGGCTCGAGGAGCCCGATGTGCCACGAGCGTGGCAACTGCTCGCGGGCATCGACTCGCTCACGCCGCCGCCCCGGCGCCCGGCGATCCATCTGCGCGAGCAGATGATGGTGGCGGCAACGATTGCGCGCGCAGGTTTGCGGGACAGCGCGCACCACGTCATCGAACGCTCGCGGGGCACGCCCGAGCTGGACCCCGAGCATGATCTGGTGGCGATGGAGGCATTCGTGCGCACGTTGCTCGGCGAGCAGGATGAGGCTATCAGCTTGCTACAGCGATACGTAGCCGCGAACCCCGAGCACTCGTTCCGCGTAGGCGGCGACATCTTCTGGTGGTGGTGGGATCTCCAGAAGCATCCAGGCTTTCAGGCCCTCGCGCGCCCGCATTCTTGACGGGTTGTCAAATCGGGGGCTATTTCTAGCCCGTCCGCGCCGTTTGCCGTCATCGCAGGCCGCCGCAACCGTCCCAGACTGCGCCCAGCTGGGGGTTGGACCAGGCCCCAACTGGGAGTCGCCCTATGAAGCGCATCGGTTTCGCCGTCATTGCTGCCGCCGGGATTGTCGCCTGTCAAAACGATCGAACGTTGCCTCCCGGCCCCTCCGCACAGATCCAAGACGCAAATCACAGTTCTGGAAATGCTTTCTTCTTTTGGCTGCCGCCGGTCGTCAATCAGCACGCTCCCGCGACACAAGTGTTTTCCCGACAGCTCAACCCCGTCGTCACCATCACGAATCTCTGCGGAGGCGCCGTCGTCCGCACATTCTCCGGGTCCGACATCTCCGTCAGCAATGCCGCCTACCACGTCAATTGGGCGACCGCCCAAGACAACCTGAATGCGGCGTGCACCTATCGCGTCACGGTTCGTGTCGGCACCAAGGATCTGGGCTTTGCCGACGTGGATGTCGTGAACAGCGGCCGCGAGCTGAAGAACGTCAACACGAACGAATTCATTCCACTGCTGGACGACCGGACGCTCCCGCTGCAATTCTTCATCGGCGTGGGCTCGCAGTGCCTGCGCGGCGGCTCGGACTGCGGCGAGGGGACCGTCCATCCCGGGCAGAACACCGTCATCGTCAGCGAGAACGGGCAGGCGGGTGTCTTCGTGCCGGCCGGCGCGGTCAATGGCGACGTGACGATCAGTGTCGAGTCGAGCGATGAGCGACCGTGCATCCCGGGATTGTTACCGCCCGTGTTCCCGGGCTCGCCGGGCGCCGTCGGCAACTCTTGCTATGACTTCCGCACCGATCCTCCGCTTTCGGAAGTCAACGAGCGGGGACGGTTCAACACGCCCGTGACTGTTGGGATTTGCCCTGACGCAAACGCCTTCGCGCTCGATCACGCGACGCTCGATCTGCTCCAAATTTTCCAGTTCGACGCCAGTGAAGAGTCACAAATCCGCGCGTTGAACAACGTGCCCGCGCCGTTCCTGCATTGCGACCCGAACTTCAATCCGTCGTTCGGAGCACGGCGCTCGCTGTTTGGCGATCTCGCGCGCGCCTTCGCTTCGATCATCAGCCCGCGTCCCCTGTACGCCAGCTCATCGCGCATGATGTTCGATCTGGGCGCCGGCGGCAGCACGGACGGATTTAGCCGCTTCATGTGGGCGTTACCGAGCGCGGTGAACATCAACTTCGACATTGGCCCGGACGAGAGCACGCCCGTCACAGCCGGCACCGCCGTCAATTCGCTGTACTCTCGCGTCGGCGTGACGTTCAGCCGCAGCAATCCCGAGGGCCTGTGCGCCGGAACCAGCGTGTATGCGAACGACCACGGCCCGTCTGGGTTCAACTCGGGGCAGAACAACATCACCGTGTGCCCCGAGGGCGTCGCCTCCGACTTCAGCGAAGACGAATTCGGCGACATCATCGCAACGTTCACGCTGCCCCAGGTCCTGGTCTGTATCGGCGCCACTCCGCTGGGACCGCGCGGCGGCGAGCTGCCGGGGACCGCATTCATTGAGGCGTTCAACGCGAGCGGCCAAAGCGTCAGCCGCTTCGAGTCGCTGCCGTCGACGCCGCTGCGCACGCAACAGAACCTCTGTGTCTCGGGCACGGACATTACGAGCGTGCGGTTCGCCGGCACCGGCTCCGGGTTCGCCATTTTCGATAACCTTTATTACGTGCGGGTCCAACCACCCATCGAGTGAGACGCGAGCGATGACGGCTAAGGGCGGCTTCAGTTGAGCCGCCCTATTCGTTTTCTGTAGCTCCGGCGCTACTCTGTGGCAACGGCGCGACAGTCGTCGTCGCCGCCGCACCTCACTCTTTCGATCTAGTCCATCGCTCCGCGTGCTCAAATAGCGTCGATTTTTTGTTACAGCGAGGCGCATTTACCGCGATTTCGCGGTATGACAATCGCGGTATGCCCGAGGTGCATGAAATACCTGCCTGCCCTTGTGCTGCTCGCGATCGTCGTGGGAAGCTGTCACAACGATCGCGCATATGCTCCCCGGCCGTCATTTCTCATCGAAGACGGCAATCACAACAACGGCAATGCCTTCTTTTATTGGCTCCCGCCAATGCTGAAGCAACAGCCGCCCGCCGGTGAGGTCTTCTCGAAGCAGCTCGCGCCGACGATCACGATTACCAACCTCTGCACCAGCGCGGTCATACGAACCTTCGCGGGATCCGCCATTTCACTCGGTGACGCCGATTACCACGCAGTTTGGCACACGCCGGATGACAACCTCGATCCTTCGTGCATCTACCGGATCAGCGCCAGCGTGGGCCTGCAGCACTTGGGCGCAGCCGACGTGCTCGTGGTGGAGGACGGCAACGAGCTGAAGAACGTCGACACCGACGAATACATCCCCCTGCTCGACGGCCGCACCCTGCCCATCAGCTTCTTTGTGGGCGTGGGGGCGCTGTGCGACGCCGGAGTATCGGACTGCGGTGAAGCGGTGGCCCAGCCTGGCGTGAATACGACCGTTGTCACGACGAGCGGCCGCGCCGGTGTCTTTATTCCGGGTGACGCGGTCTCGGAAGCCGTCACGGTCACTGTCCAGTCAGTCGACAACCCGGCAGGCGGCACTTGTATTCCCGGTCTGCTGCAGCAGTATGCGGGCACGGCGGGCGTCGACAATTCCTGTTACGACTATTTTGCCAAGCCGCTGAACGGAATGAGCGACCAGGTTGGACACTACACATTCAACAGCAACGTGACCGTCGGCATCTGCCCGCCGATCAACGCGCTGCAAGGTCCCCATGCAGTGCTGGATCTGCTGCAGATCTTCCAGTTTGACGATCTTGGCGGAGGTACGACGCTCACGCAATCGCTGCTGAACGTGCCCGCGCCGTTCCTGCAATGCGACCCGGCGTTCACGCCCTCGCTCAGCTCCCGGCGATCGTTCCTCGGTCAAGTCGGGCGCGCGTTGGCCTCGCTCATCGGTCCCCGGCCGCTCTACGCCAGCACCACTCGCGCGGTGTTCGACCTCGGGGCCGGCGGGAGCGCTGACGGCTTCAGCCGATTTACCTGGGCCCTTCCGACAACGGGAAGCCTCAACTTCGACCAGACACCCGATCTGACGGCCATCACGGCTGGATCGGTGGTCAATACTGCCTATTCACACATTGGCGTCGCGCTCAGTCGCACGAGCGGAGCCGGCTTGTGCCAGGGGACGAATGTCTACGCGAATTCGAACGGCGGCTCGAACAGCGTCAGCCTCTGTCCCCAGGGGATCGCACCGGCCTTTAGCGCGCTATCCGGAGCCATCGTCGCCACCTTCACGGTCCCAGTGGCCCGCGTCTGCATCGACGCGACTCCTGTTATCCCGGCATTTCTGCCCCTCGGCACCATCGTCTCGGGCCCGTTCCTCGAGGCACTCGGCAGTGACGGCTCGGTGATTTCTCGAACCGTTGGGGCTGCCACGCAGCAGACCCAAACGATCTGTGTAAACGGCACAATCGCGGCCGTGCGCTTCGCGGGCACCGGCAGCACGCTCGCCCGCTTCGACAACCTGTCGTTCTCGAGAATCGCGACGCCCTAAGACCGCGTACGTTATCGTAATCCAAAGGGCGGCTCGCCAGCGAGCCGCCCTTCCTTTATTCTCTTATTCTCTAGGACGCCGCTGACCAGGAGTGGGACTGGCTCGCGACTTGATCGGTCGGGTGCGTGAAGCGCTGGGTGCTCGCTACACGGTCATCCAGCCCGTAGGGCGCGGTGGCAACGCCACCCTCTTCGGCGCGTTCGACCAGCAAGGGCAGAAGGTGGCGATCAAGGTGCTGCATCCCGAGCTCGCGGTGTCGGTCGCCGCTGATCGATTCCTGCGCGAGATCCGCTACGCCTCCCAGCTCAACCATCCCCATATCGCGCGACTGCTCGATTCGGGCGAGAGCGATTACCTGCTGTGGTTCGTCATGCCGTACGTCGCTGGGGAAACGCTCCGCCAGGTGCTTCGGCGTGAGCGGATGCTGCCGACCGACCGCGCCGTACGCCTCGCGATCGAAGTGCTCGACGCGCTGACGCACGCGCACGAGCACGGCCTCGCGCATCGCGACATCAAACCCGACAACATCGTCTGCTCGACCGAAACCGGCGCAGTGCTCGTCGATTTCGGCATCGCGCGCGCGATAGCAAAATCCGGCGAAGACCGTGTCACGCGCAGCGGGTTTGTGGTCGGAACGGAGGAATACATGAGCCCCGAGCAGGCGGGGGGCTCGCCCGATATCGATGGACGGACCGACATCTACTCGCTCGGCGTGGTTCTGTTCGAGACACTTGCGGGTCGCCCGCCGTTCTCCGCGGCGAGCGCGGCGGCGGTGCTCGATATGCAGCAGCACTCCCCACCGCCCGATCTGCGCAAACTGCGGCGCGATGTGCCGCGCGGGCTCAGTGATGCCGTTATGAAATCGCTGGCCAAAGCGCGTGAAGCACGCTGGCAAACGGCGCCAGACATGCGACACGCGCTCTTGCCGTTTGCTGCTCGCTAGTTGCCTCCCGCGGACACCGCGGCGAGATCCCTCGACGTCTTCAACCAGCTGCTCAACCGTTCGCGGATCGCGACCGGCATATATCGTGAGCGAAGCAGCGCTTCGAGCCGCGCAACGCGCGCGGTGGTTTCGGTCTTGCGCCCTGCCTTGCCGTTCAGCCACGCTGAGTGGTAGATCGCGAGCCCCTCCACAGCGAGATCACCAACCTGTGCCGCCTCGTCCGCCAGTCGATCCAATGCAGCGGCTGCGTCAACCAGATTGCCGTCGTAGTAATAGGCATTCGCAAGCTTCCAGGTTGTGCCGCTCGCAAGGTGACCCTCACTACGGGCAACATCGGCGGCCTTACGATACTCCCGCGCGGCGGCGGCGAAACGAAGGTGGGTGCTCAACTCGTCGCCGCGGGCAATATGTAACTGTACCTGGGGACTGAACTCGCCATCCGATTCCTGAATGCCCGCGGGGACAACGGCACTCTCAGGGTCGGTGCTCGATTGTCTCGCGAAAACGTTTGGTGCAAACAGGACTGTGGCGACTGCTAGAAGAGACAAAGCCGTCTTCATAACCACCTCCCGATGACGTCGGCGACGGCATTTGGTTGGCTCCGGTACATCCTCCCGTTAACGTTTGAAACGACCGAAACTGCTGATTGATCAGGCACCTCTCGCTGTTTGACGTGTGAACGCACAAAAGAGTTGCTGGTGGAGACCCGTACGGACAAAATCGTGACAATGAAAAGACATGCCGTAATCGAATGGGTGGCCCGGTTGACCTGCGCGCTGCTGCCGTTGATCGCCGCGTGCCAGCCCTCTGCGCGACGGCTTCTGCTGCTCGATATGAACGCCGGGGATCCGTTGGCCCTCGAAGCCACCGCGGCGCCCTGGCACGATGCCGGGTATCGCGTTGAGTACCGGCGCTTCTACCCACATCTCACTCGTGCCGACCTCACCCGTTATCGCACGGTCGTGATTCTTGGCGGGCGCGAGCCGCAGGGACTATCCGACGCGCTAACGGTCGGAGATCTCGCGATCCTGAACGAATGGATCGGCGGCGGCCGCGACGGCGTCGTGGTGTTCGCCTACACCAGCGACGGGGAGGGACCGCGCGGGCCGGGCGGGGCGGGACCGCGAAATCCTGTCGGCACACTCGATCGCTGGATCATGAATCAGTGGCTCGCCTCGCAGGGCGCGGGCATCACGATTGAATCGGAGCCACTCGATGCACCCGCCGTCCCGCTGCCGAGCTCGTCACTCGACAACGCCGGGTTCGCTCCATTCCCCGCGGGGAGAAACCAACTCCTCGAGGTCCGTGATCCCACGCAGGTGCTCGCGCGCGCGCCGAGCAGTGCGTTTGTCGCGGCGAGCCGCGTGAACGAGGGGCTGATCGTCGTGACCGGCCGCAATTTGCTCGCATCGGTTGACCTGGATCCGCTCTCCCATGACTACCTGGTGGCATTGGCGCGCTGGACGCGGCGTCCTGCCGAGTGGGCCAGTGTGCGAGCCGCTGTGCGGCCAGCGCCGCTGCGATTGATGGGCGCACCGCGCCAGGTCGAGACGCATCCGCCTCCGCTCGGGCCGCCTGACAGCGCCGGCGCAGTCCTGTTGCCGCAACATCGCGGCACGACCGAAGAGGAAAAAACAATCGTGCCCAGTTGGATCACGCGACAGGGGATGCGCGTCTTCTGGACGCGCTTCACGCCTCAAACATTCGAGTCGGACCTGGGGTTCGTCGATGTCGCGGCGCTGAACGCGTTGGCGACCGTGATTCCCACGCCGGCGATCGCCGATACGATCGGTACGCGCAACCTCTGGCGGAACGCAGTCGAACGACTCCAGACCACCAGTGTGCGCTGGTTTCCCGCGGTCGCGCTCGTCGACATCTCCACCCAAGGCGCCGAGGAGGTCGATCGACACGGCGATCTGCGGCCCATTCCCTGCGGCCTGGACTCGCTGTTCTGGCGCAGCGAGCTCCGGCCCACCTATCGTACGCTCGCCCGGCTCGGTGGCGCGCAGCCCCGCGCGGAAGTCATCGCGGGTATTGCGCTCGACATGGACAGCGCGCTGACGTACTACGGCGGGACCGGATTCTGCGACGCCGATTATCGCACGGGACTCGCCGGGCTCGGACTCGATCGCGCTGAAGTTGCGCGGCTCGCGCTGTTGCCGCCGCCGCAGCGCTACGACACGCTTCTCGAGCGCGGATTCCTGGGCCGCTACTACGACACGCTACAAGCGACGGTGGCCGAGCGGGCGAGGACGCTGCGTGCCGAATTGCGGCGGTTGCGCCCTGATCTACGCTTTGCCTTCCGATCGGACGAGTTTCCGGCCGATTGGTTTTCGCTTGGCATGCTGCAAGGATTTTCGAGCGCCGATGCGCCGGTGCTCTTATGGGTGCGGGATACGCGCGGCGCAGGCCACGCCGCGGAAGTGCTGGCGCGCTACCGGGAGCGCGGCATTTACGCGCTTTCCGCGCTGCGTCTGGAACCCGACCGCAATACGTTTTCGACGAATGGCTGGACCCGCATCCGACCGGTCGTGTTCGGCGCATACAGCGGCTTCTGGCTGGATCGCGCCGCACCCGACAGTATCGGCCGCCTGATCAGGCGCGTCGTGCGGTAAAGGCTTGCCGGAAGCCCTGACGGCCCGGTAATTTGATCGCCTGGAAGTGGTGGGGCCGATGGTCGCGGTGGGTTGGTTTTGAGCCCATCGAGGAAAGTCCGAGCTCCACAGGGCAGACCGCCAGGTAACGCCTGGGCGCCGCAAGGCGACGGACAGGGCCACAGAGAACAAACCGCCCTTGTATCCAAAGGGTAAGGGTGAAAAGGTGGGGTAAGAGCCCACCGCGCGTCTGGTAACAGGCGTGGCACGGCAACCCCCGGTCGGAGCAAGGCCAAGTAAGCAGCGAGACCCGGCCCGGGTCATTCGAGCTGCGGGTAGGCCGCACGAGACGGCTGGCGACAGCCGTCCCAGAGAGATGACCATCTGCTCGTACCAACGGGTAAACAGAACTCGGCTTACGGTCTCACCACTTCCTCTCCTGTGACCAGCAAGCCACACGCGGCCCCCGCGGCCCCCGCGTCCCCGTACCCGCCACACTGGGAGAATGTCGCCGACCTGCGCGTCTTCCGGACAACGGCCGCCGAGTGGGAAAAACTCATCGGCTGGCGCACGGACATGCGCAAGCGGGGATGGAAGCTGCTGAAGGTGTTGATTGAAAGCAGCGAAGTCGTGGCGATCTTTGGCCGCACCAAAACAAAGGAATAAGATGCGCCGCGCCCTCCACATCGCTGTGGCAGCTCTTGCCACGGCGTGTGCATCACACGCTGCACCGAACACCACGCCGACGCCCGCGAATCCGCCAGCTCCACCGCCGGCGCCGCAACCGCCGCCGCCCCTCCCGCAACCGCCGCCTCCCTCGGGCAAAGGAGAGGTTGTCCGGCTGGGGCCCAATACGCAGCGCTACGTGATGCATCAGATTGTCCATATCACGCAGGAATTTCAGGGTATGCGTCAGCCGCTCGATTTCGGGCTGAGCGCATTTTTCCGCGCCACGATCACCGGTCCGGCGGACACCGCCGGTTATCCGACGACCATCTCGATCGATTCGATCGCGCCCGATTCCGGCACGACGGTCCCAATGGGCATCAATCTCGGCAGCGCCAAAGGGCTGTCGTTCACCGGCCGGCTGACGGCGCAAGGCGATTTCCATAACCAGGTGCCGTCCGACAGTACGGCAGCGCAAGCGCTGTCACCGATTGTCGGCTCATTTCGCAACTTTTTCCCGCGGCTGCCGGCCTCCGGATTGACGCTTGGCGTACAATGGACCGACACATTGACCATGAACGACCGCGCGGCCGGCAACGTAACTGTAAAGAGTATTACGCGCTCGCACGCCGCCGCCTGGGAGACGCGGAACAACGCGCGCAGCCTGCGCGTGGACGTGAGCTCGACGTTCACGATTCAGGGCAACGGTGAACAGAATGGCCAGCCGTTCCAGGTGGCCGGTGACGGCGTACGGACCGGTATCGATTATATCGCGGTGGACGGGCGCTACCTCGGCGGTGAATCCAGCGATTCGACGAACATGACGATCACGTTGCCGGTCCAGGCAATGACCATTCCTCGGACGCAGGTCTCGAAAACCACGGTGACGGTACTCCCCTGACGGTCGCACGGCCTGACGGCCTGACGGCCGCGCTTGGGATCCTGCTGTTGACCATCTGGCCGTCAGGCCGTCCGGCCGTTGCTCAGCAAGTCGCTCCCAACCGCGCGAACGCGTACCTCTTTCCCACCGACGTCAAAGATGCCCGCGCCATTTGGGTCAACCCCGCCGGCCTGGGTGTGCAGCGGGAGGCATCGGTTTACGCGGAGCTCGCGGTCGGTGATCCGGGATCAAGCGGGAAGCTGCGGCAGGTGAACGCAGGCTTTAACGCGCGCGGCCTGGCGTTCGGCTATCAGCACGACATTCTCGACGATGGCGTCCACGGGAATACCTACCGGCTCGGCTTCGCCGGAGGGTCGGAAGGACTGGCGGCCGGGCTCGATATCGTTCGTTACGGAGGCGGTGGCGCCAAGGCGACCGGATGGGATCTGGGCGCGAGGTACGTCGCACTTCCGCCACTCACGGTGGGCCTCGTCGTAGCCAATATCGGCCAGCCGATCGTCCGCGGATTGGAGCAACGCCTGACATTCGTTCCCGCACTCACCTGGCGTCCCGCGACCGGTTTCACGTTCTCGACGGACGCACGGATCACGCCCGATTCAGCCGAGGCCTATGCGTTTGGCTTGAGCTGGCAATCGGGAGGCGGCACGGCCAAGTGGCCTCTCGGAATCATCGCGCGGCTCGACACGGACAAGAACCTGCGCCGCGGCGCATTCGCGTTCGGGCTGTCCATCGGTGGTCAGGATCAGTTCGGCACAATCACGACAACGCCGGGCGATGTATCGAACATCGACGAGGCGAGTCTCTACGGCCTGTCGAGTCGTCAGCCGGCGGTGGGACGCCGCTAGCTTCGACCCGAGCGGTTCCGAACGCGAATGCGCGGTACCGCCCCCGCTCGTGGCGTATCCTGCTCGAACTTATTGAGACGCGGCGCGAGCGTCACCATGTCACGGAACGAGAGATTCCGAAAGACGGTATCCGCGGGCTGACTGGACCGCTTGCCGTAAATCGCCAGCCGAAACGCCAGTCCACCACGGAAATCGAGACCGAAATTCGTTCGGATGCTGTCGCGGGCGTAGGACCGCACCTCCCGGGGCGTCACGACCGCGAGGCGACGACGCGTCAGTAACAGCAGCGTCGTGTCTTCCTGCCCCGCGGGTTGATAGGCGTACTCCACGATATCGCCATTCACGAGCGCGCGGCGACTGCGCAAGCGTTGCGCCAGGCTGTCGGGTATGGGCCGCTGCGCGGCGACCCGCGGAGGCTTGCTGAAGACGTAGTAGGCAACGGCAGCGGCGCCGCCGGCAAACGCGACGAACAGCAGGCATCCGGCGACGCTGATGCCGACGAGCGACCTGTAGAACATCATTCGCAGCCGGCGGCGCAGCGGCACACGCACGCGGTCGCTCGCCGCGGTGGGCAGCGCGCCGACGAGTGCGCGGCTGACTTCACTGGCCATCTGAAAACGCTTTTGCCGGCTCTTCTCCATCATGCGGTCCAGGACCACGACCATCTCTTCCGGGACATCGGGACGGTAGCGGCGAATCGGCTCGGGTGCCTCCGTGATCTGCTGGGCAAGAATCGAGGCGGAGGAGGGGCCCTGGAATGGCGGCGAGCCGGCGAGCATGTGATAAAGCACGACGCCGAGGGAGTAGATGTCGGAGCGGCCGTCCAGCGGATCGCCCGATGCCTGTTCGGGACTCATGTACTCCGGCGTCCCGACGATCATCCCCTCGCTGGTCAGTGATCCGGAACCAGGTTTCGCGGCGTCATGCGCGTCCTGCGCGGCCTTCGCGATACCGAAATCGGTCACCAGGACGTGCCCGCTCTTGTCGAGCAGAATGTTGTCAGGCTTGATGTCGCGGTGGACGATCTCGTGGGTGTGCGCGTAGGCGAGTGCGTCGGCGACCTGCCGGGCGATACGGGCCGCATCCCCAACGGGAAGCCGTCTTTGGGTTTCGAGGAGCTGGCGCAAGGACGGGCCGTCGATGCACCGCATGATGATGTAGAAGATCTCCCGCTGCCGTCCGACTTTATAAATCGGCACGATGTGGGGATGCTCGAGCCGCGCGACGGTTTGCGCTTCGCGGATGAAGCGGGCGGCGACGGTAGGTGACGGCGCGAGCTCCACATCCAGGACCTTCACCGCGACGTCGCGATTCAAGACGTTGTCGCGCGCCCGGAACACGGCAGCAAAGCCCCCCTCACCCAGCAGGGGACCAACGGTAAATTCCTGGCCCAGCGCTTGTTGCAGGCGCGGTTGGAGGGCTTCGAGGTCCATGGCGGTGCCAAAAGCTAGAATTGCTGCCCGCGTTCTGCTAGTCGCGGGCGCGTTTTTCTTCGGCTGGTTGTTCGCGGTATGGCCGCCGCCGATGTGGTGGCGCGATCATGACGCGCGGTGTACCGCTATGATGCGATCGCGTGCCGACGTGCAGTCGTGCCGTCGTGCATCTGACCAGCAACACGTCGGCACCCTTCGCTTCGCTCAGGGCAGGCCGTCGGCAAGTCGGCACGATACACCGCAACTTCTCGAGCGCATGGTCATCATCGCCGAGGATTCCCGATTCAAAACGCATCACGGAATCGATTTCGTGGAGTTGCACGACGCGTGGGCCTCGGGCGGGCATCGTGGCGCCAGTACGATCACGCAGCAGCTCGCGAAAAATTTCTACCTCTCGCCTTCGCGCTCGATCTTCCGGAAGCTGAAAGAGGCTGTCACGGCGGTACGACTCGAGCTTGTGCTGTCCAAGGACCGGATCATGGAGCTCTACCTCGACAACGCCGAGCTCGGGCCGGGGGTCTGGGGCGTGGACGCAGCGAGCAAGGCGTACTTCGGCGTATCAGCCGCCCGGCTCAGTCCCGCGCAAGCTGCTGCGTTAGCGGCGACGCTGCCACAGCCACGTACATCCAATCCCACATTCCGACCGGCACGCATGCTCGCGCGCCGCGATCTGATTCTCGCGCGGTATTACGGGGGAAAGACACCGGTGCCTCATATCGACGAGGAATCGATTCCGAACGTACCGGTAATCGAACCGCCTGTGCTGCCGCCCATCTTAGACAGCGTGACCCGAGATACGACAAAGGACCACCCAGCTTCGGGTGGTCCCAGTCACCAGTTCTTGAACCCGCTCAGCGTCTCGGCGTCAGTCCACTAGCCGTAACGGCATTACGAGCGCCATGTAGGACGCGGGGTCGTTCCAGCCCACGGGCTCGATCGTCGCCGCGCGCTCCGGTGCTTTGAACGTGAAGCGCACCTCGTCCGTCGGCATGTACTTGAGAATCTCGAGCAGGTACATCGCGTTGAAGCCGATCTCGAGCGGCTCGCCCTCGTACGTGACCGAGAGCTCGTCCTGTGCCTCACCGAGATCGGGCGTCTGCACCGAAAACTTCACGTTGCCGCCGGAGAACGCGAGGCGGATGCGATGCGTCTGGTCGCTCGCGACGACGCTCATGCGCCGCAGCGCCGCCGCCATCGCTGCTTTGTCGACCGTCGCCTGCTTGTCGTTCTCGCGCGGAATGACCTGCTCGTAATTGGGGTACGGGCCTTCGATGAGCCGCGAGAAGACGAGCGTGCCCCCCGCCCGGAAGCCGATGTGGTTATCGCTCTTGGCGAGCTCGATCTCCGCATCGCCCGCGTAGAGCCGGCGGATCTGCTCGAGCGCTTTCGGGGGCACGATGAGATCGGCCGTGGATCCACCCGTGGCAGGCACGTCCATTTTGGCGAGCCGATGCCCATTGGTGGCGACCATGCGCATGCGGTCGGGGCGCAGCTCCCACAGCACGCCGTTCAGGATCGGCCGGCTCTCTTCGGTCGAGGCGGCGAAGGATACGTGGCCTACGAGCTTGTGCACGACGCCGGCCGCTGCCTTCCATGCCTTCTCGAACTTCACGGCCGGGAAGGAGGGAAACTCCTCCCTGGGCAAGCCGAGGAGCTTGAACTTCGACCGGCCAGACTCGATTGAGACGCGCGCCTCACCTGCTGCAGTGATCCGCACAGGGCCCGCCGGAAGCTCGCGCGCGATGTCGACGAGCTTCTTGGCCGGCAATGTGACCGCGCCGTCCGCATCCACTTCTGCGGGCACCGTCGTGCTCACCGCGATGTCGAGGTCGGTACCCGAAAGTCTCAGGCCACCGCCTTGCTTGGAAGCTTCGACGAGCACGTTGGCCAGGACGGGCAGGGTTGTCTTGGCGGGAATCGCCGCTGCGACTGCCGCCAAGCCTTCCTGGAGCTGTTCTCGCGTAATCGTGAACTTCATGCCGGGCGCTTCGCTCCAAATGGGGAAAGTCTTTACTACTGCTTCTCTATATAGAACTACTAGTAGTAGTAGCAGACATCGGGGATATGTGGGCGATGTCGCTAAAACGCAACCAGTGAATCACCTGTCGTACATCACACAATGTTGGTGCACTGTTGGCACTGTTGGTGGTTTGCGGAAAGGCTCCGTGGTTTCCCCACTCCCCACATCCCCCGCCGTTTCCCACGCCGCTTGTTAGTTACAGTGCGGACAATTCCTGCCGCGCCATTTCGACGCGCTCCTTGAATGTCCGATCGCGCATCATTTGTCGCTCGACCTTGTCCACGCTGTGAATCACCGTGGAGTGATCGCGACCGCCGAAGGCTTGTCCGATCTCGACGAGCTGCATGCCCAGCATGTCGCGCGCGAGATACATGGCCACCTGGCGCGGAATGGTGAGCGTCTTGGTCCGTGCCTTGGAGCGCAGTCCCTCCGGTGTCACTCCCCAGCGACGCGCCACGACTTCTTGCACCCGGTCGATGCTTGGCGCCAACTGGCTCGATCCGTAGCCCGCGCCCTCTTCACCCTGGCGGATCTTGTCCGAGAGCGCCTCGCGCGCCAGCTCGATCGTGACCTCGCGATTCTTGAGCGACGCGAAGAGCAGCAGCTTGATGATGCACCCCTCGAGCTCGCGCACGCTCGAGCGGATATGCTCGGCGATGAAGCGCAGCACATCGTCCGGGATCGTCAGCTCGAGATGATCCTGCTCGGCTTTTTTCCGCAGGATCGCGATCCGATGCTCGAGATCGGGGTGGCCGATATCGGCGACCATGCCCCATTCGAACCGCGAGATCAGCCGGTCCTCGAGGCCGGGGATCTCCTTGGGCGGCCGGTCGGACGTGAGCACGATCTGCTTGTGCGCCTCGAACAGCGCATTGAACGTGTGGAAGAACTCCTCCTGCGTCATTTCCTTGCCCTCGAGGAAATGGACATCGTCCACCAGCAGGAGGTCCACGTCGTTGCGATAGCGGCGGCGGAACTCGGACATCGTGCGCGCGTGGATCGATTCGATCACGTCGTTGATGAACTGCTCGGCGCCGAAGTACTGCAGCCGGGTTTCCGGGTTGCGCTCGAGCACCGCGTGCGCGATCGCCTGCATGAGATGCGTCTTGCCGAGTCCGGTCGCGCCGTAGATGAAGAGCGGATTGTAGGTCTTGCCCGGTGCTTCGGCCACCGCGTGCGCGGCGGCGGCGGCGAGCTCGTTCGACTTGCCGATGACGAACGTCTGGAACGTATACCGTTCGTTGAGCGGAGTCGTGGCGACGGCGGACGCGGTCGCCGTGGCACCTGCGTGCTCGCGCGGCGCGACGAAGAAATCCATCTGCGGGCGGCGCTGCCGATCCTCCTGTACGCGGAACACGACGGTCGTCGGACGGCCCAACACGCGCTCGGCAGCGCGCGCGAGCAACGACGCGTGTTTTGATTCATTCCATTCGGCGGCGAACTGGTCGGGCGCGCCCAGAATGAGGCGTCCCTCGTCGAGCGCGATGGGCTCCGAGGGTTCGAGCCAGGTTCGCACCGTCGCCTCGGGCAATTCGCGTCGCGCCTCATCGAGGAGGCGCTTCCAAGCTTCGTTGACTGACTGCTCCATCACGATTTTTGAAATTGAGGAAGGGCGTCCAACAAGGGCGCGCCGAAAGTACCGGCCACGTGTGGAAAAGTCAACCTTGACCCTCGGCGTCCGAGCCGGGTAACTTTCCCCGCCTTACTCGAGGAATTTATGGGTCCGACATACCGGCCGCGCAATCGGCGGCGCATCAATAAGCATGGGTTTCGCGCGCGGATGAAAACTGTGTGGGGCCGCGCCACGTTGTCTCGCCGGCGCAAGAAGGGCCGCAAGCGTCTCACCGTCAAGTCTCCATCCAAACACCGGAGCCGGTAAACGAGCGAGCGGTACCCGCGCCGCGTGCGGATCACGCGCGGCTCGGAGCTCACATCCTGCTGGGAAGCAGGCCGCCGTCGGCGCACACCGCACCTCGATCTGTCCTGGCGTCACAATGCTTCGGGTCACGCGCGTCTCGGTCTCATCGTTCCCCGTCACCAATCGTCGGCGGTGGCGCGCAATCGCCTGCGCCGGCGGCTGCGTGAGATCCTGCGACGCGAAGTGCTGCGCCATCTCCCCGCGATCGATCTCGTGATTCGCGCCAAGCGGTCGGCGTACACCGCCTCGTTTGCAGTGCTGCGCGCCGAATTGACCGGTGCGGTGGAGACGCTGACGTGACGCTGCTCCGATTGCCGCGCATCGTCGCCATGGCGATGATCCGCGGCTACCAGATGACGCTGTCGCATCTCGTGTTCACCCAATGCCGCTTTGAACCGTCGTGCTCCCGCTATACGTATGAGGCAGTCGAGCGCTACGGCGCGCTGCGCGGCAGTTGGATGGGCGTGCGGCGCATCCTGAAGTGCCATCCGTTTCACGAAGGTGGCTACGATCCGGTGCCATGAACGATCGCCAGCGTCTGGTTCTCGCGGTTGTGTTGATGCTCCTCGTCTGGTTCGTGCCCACGGTGATTTGGGGGCCCAAAAAACCGGCGGGCACGACGGGTGTGACGGGCGGACGGGCGGACACGACTGCTGTGGGGTCGCGGACCGGCGCCGACACGAGCACGGCTAGAGCAAGCGGCCCATCCAGCCGTCAGCCCGTCGGTCCGTCGAAAACGCCCGCCATCCCATCAGATACAGGCCGCATCGTCTGGGTTACGTCGCCCCTCTATCGGTTCGGTTTCTCGACCCATGGCGGCCGGCTCGTATCCGCGGAACTGACGCAATATCAATCGTTTGCGCCGGGGGACTCAGCCAAGCCGGTAGACCTCGTTCCCCCAGGGAGCGCATTTCTCCGCCATCGGCTCGTCCTGCCGAGCGGCGATACGGTGTCGCTCGACGACTGGAATTTTCAGCCGACGCCGGATGTATCTGGATTGGTCGTCTATACCGGACAAGGTCAGCAGTCGCTCCGCTTCGACGCGGATCGGGGCGGTGCTCACGTGACGCTCGAGTACCGCTTCGTGCCGGACGAGTATCGCTTCGATGTCGCCGGCACGGTGCGCGGCATGGGCAATGGCGGTGC
>DASZNX010000061.1:0-7480 GCA_035551075.1 Gemmatimonadales bacterium
GTGGGGCGACGGGCAGGGCACGATTCGGTGGGTTCGAGATCCGCTGGTCGCCCGCGGTGGCGCCGAGTCGCATCGAGCGGTCGACGTGGACCACGTGGGTGAACGGGGCGGAGTGGGAAGTGCGCTCGCCCAGACCCGGCGACGCGGTGATTCCCCTGGGCGGCGTTGGCCACCGTCCGCTGCGCCGTCTCTTAATGGAAGCACGGGTGCCGCGGAGCGAGCGGTCGAGCTACCCGGTGGTGAGTCGCGGAGAAACGATTTTGTGGGTGCCGGGCATCTGTCGGAGTGGGGAAGGGCTGCCGGCGCCCGGAACACAAGCTGTGAGGCTGGATGTTACAGAGTTCGACCCAGCTCAGACAGACCGGAGGCCGTGAGCTCAAGCGGATCGTCTTCGACGAGGAGACGATTGCCGAGCGGGTTCGCGCATTGGGTCGCGAGATAACCGAGGCATATCCCGAAGGTGATCTTCTCGTGCTGGGCCTCCTGAAGGGTAGCTTCATCTTCTTGAGTGATTTGGTCCGGCGCATCGAGCGGCCGTTGCAGGTCGATTTCCTGGTCGCTTCGAGCTACGGCGAAGGGACGGTATCGAGCGGGAATGTGCGGCTGGTGTACGATCCCGAGACGGAACTGAAGGGCAAGCACATTCTGCTGGTCGAGGATATCATCGATACCGGCAAGACGCTGAACAAACTGGTCGGCCTGTTACGGGAGCGCCGGCCCCGAAGTCTGGAGATATGCGCGTTGCTGCACAAACATGTGGCTGAACATCTGGAGCTGGAAGCGAAGTTCGTGGGTCTCGACGCCCCGACGTTGTTCCTGGTCGGTTACGGCCTCGATCACGCCGAAAACTTCCGGCACCTTCCTTATATCGCGAGTCTGACGTAGATGGCCAATCGTCTCCCCCCGCCCCCGCGGGAATTCAACTGGGCCCGGATGCTGCGGACGCTCTCATTCTGGGCGCTGCTCATCGTCGGCACGATCGCGCTGGTGCAGCTCGCCTCGAGCCGCCGGCGCGAAGAAGCCGAGATCACATACACGCAGTTCATGGAAGAGCTGAACGCCGGCAACATCTCCTCCGTGGAGATCGCCGAGCGGCAAAAAGTCCGCGGCGCTTTCCAGCGGCCGGTGGTCGTGAAGCGGCAGACGGTCGAGCGGTTCAACGTGCTGCTCCCCTTCGAGGCGGGCGACACTTTCGTCGCCAGCCTGTCCGCGAAAGGGGTGGACGTTCGCGCGCGCGAGTCGGGTCAGTCCTTCGGCGTCGTCCTGCTGACGTTCCTTCCGTACCTGCTCATTTTCGGTCTCGTGATCTTCATGCTGCGCCAGATGCAGCAGGGCGGAAATCGCGCGTTCGCGTTCGGCAAATCGAAAGCCAAGCTGCTCGCCGGCGATACACCCAAGGTGACCTTCGCGGACGTCGCGGGTTGCGACGAGGCAAAGCAGGAGCTCGAGGAAATCATCGACTTCCTGAAGGATCCGCAAAAATTCCAGCGCCTCGGCGGTCGGTTGCCCAAGGGTGCGCTGCTCGTCGGTCCACCGGGAACCGGCAAGACGCTGCTCGCCAAAGCGGTCGCGGGTGAAGCGGGCCGGCCCTTCTTCTCCATGTCGGGCTCGGACTTCGTCGAAATGTTCGTCGGCGTCGGCGCGTCGCGCGTGCGTGACCTGTTCGAGCAGGGGAAGGCGCACGCTCCCTGCATCATTTTCATCGACGAAATCGACGCCGTCGGCCGCCACCGCGGCGCAGGCCTGGGGGGCGGACATGACGAGCGCGAGCAAACGCTCAACCAGCTGCTCGTCGAAATGGATGGATTTGAAAGCAACGATGGCGTCATCCTGCTTGCCGCGACGAACCGGCCCGACATTCTCGATCCCGCGCTGCTCCGGCCCGGGCGGTTCGATCGCCAGATCGTGGTCGACATGCCGGACCTCAAGGGCCGCGAGCAGATTTTGCGCGTGCATGTGCGCAAGATTCCGCTGGCGGCCGGCGTCAATCTCGAGCGCATCGCCCGCGGCACGCCCGGCCTCGCGGGCGCCGAGCTCGCGAACATCGTGAACGAAGCCGCGCTGCTCGCCGCGCGCCGTAACAAGGCGCAGGTCGACATGCAGGACTTCGAGGACGCCAAAGACAAAGTGATGCTCGGCCTCGAGCGGAAGAGCCGCGTGCTCTCCGATGAAGAGCGGCGCCTCGTCGCGTATCATGAAGCGGGGCACGCCTTGGTCGGACTCACGGTACCCGATGCCGATCCGCTCCACAAAGTCACGATCATTCCGCGCGGTCGCGCGCTCGGGCTGACGGCGTACTTGCCGGAAGAGGAGCTGCACAAATACACCAAGCGTTCGATCGAGTCGCGGCTGGCGATGGCCTACGGGGGGCGCGTCGCCGAGGAGTTGGTCTTCGGACCCGAGAAGGTCACGACCGGCGCCGCGCAGGACATTCAGCAGGCGACCAACATCGCGCGCCGCATGGTGACGCAGTTCGGGATGAGCGAAACGATCGGCCCGATCGCCGTGGGCGATCGCGAGCAGGAGATCTTCCTCGGCCGCGAAGTCGTCCAACGGCGTGAGATTTCCGATCGCACCGCGGAGCTCGTGGACGAGGAGGTCAAGACCATCCTCACCCGCGCCTATAGCGACGCCACGCGGATTCTCACCGAGCGTCGCCCTGCCCTCGACCGCCTCGCCGCTGCGTTGCTCGAGCGCGAGACGCTGGAACGCGAGCTCGTCGAGATGGTGATCGCGGGACAGCCGCTGCCTCCGTATGTCCCGCCTCCCCCGTTGACGCCCCGCGCCGAGAGCGAGCCGGAAAAAGAGAAGTCGCAGGCGCCGAGGACCTCTGGCGGGGTGCTCCGCAATCCACCGCCTGAGCCCGCAGGGGCGTGAGCGTCACTCCAACAGCAGACCTTTCCAAGCTCCGGATCAATCGCGACGACCCACCGCCCGCGGTAAAACGGGCGCTGGGTCGTGTGCTTTGGCTGGTCGCCGGAGCCGTCCTCATCGTCGCGGTCGTGGTAATCATCGGGCGGCGCGGGACGGCGGTGCCCGTGCAGGTCGTGACTGTCGCAGCAACAGCCGGCGGTAGTGGGGCGGTAGGAGGCGGTAGCACGGGCACCGTCGCCGTCGTGGCTAACGGGTACGTCGTCGCGCGGACAAAAGCGGCCGTCTCGGCCAAAATCCCCGGCCGGCTCGCCGCGCTGAACGTCAGCGAAGGATCGCGCGTCGAGAAGGGTGAGGTCATCGCCCGGCTCGATAATGCCGATTATGCGGCCGCTGTTGGCCAGGCGGAAGCGCAGGTCGCGAGCGCGAAGGCGACGCTCATCGAGACGCAATCGGATCGCGATCAGCTCCAGCGCGAGTTTGTCCGCGTCCGCGACATCCATAGCCAGAATCCCAATCTCGTCTCGACGCAGGAAGTCGAGAATGCCGAGAGCAAGGCGCGCCAGGGGGATGCGCGTGTGGAAGCGCAGCAGGCGCGGGTTGATGCCGCGGCCGCGGCGCTGCGGGTGGCGCAGGCAAACCTCGAGAACACCTACATCCGCGCGCCGTTCAGCGGCACCGTGTTGCGCAAGGAAGCCGAGGTGGGGGAAGTGGTTGCGCCGTCGGTCGGCGGTGGGCTCACGCGTGGCGCCGTCGTCACCATGGCCGATCTCGCAACACTCGAGGTCGAAGTAGACGTCAACGAGGCCTACATTGCTCGCATCACGAGCGGCCAGCAGGCGCGCATCACGCTCGACGCCTACCCCGACACGGCATTCCGCGGTGTCGTGCGTCAGGTCGTACCGACAGCCGATCGCCAGCGGGCGACCGTGCAGGTGAAGGTATCGATTGTCGATCGCGATCCCCGCATCCTGACTGAAATGGGCGCCAAGGTGGAATTTCTTCAGACCTCGCGTGCGGTCGCCGCGAGCGGTGCCGCGCAGGCTGTCGAGCGGCCGCGGATCATCGTGCCCGCCGAAGCAGTGCGCTCCGAGAACGGCCGCGATGTCGTCTGGATCGTCCGTGACGGTCGGTTACAAAGTCGTGACGTTGACGCGGGTCCGGTCAGCGGTAATTTCCGCGAGATTCGGTCGGGTCTTTCGGGTGGCGAGCAACTCCTCGTTGGCGGCGTTGAAACCCCCAAGGAAGGCCAGCGCGTAAAGGTCGGACCGTAGCTCCGACGCGCGACGCACCACGCACGACGCACGATCAACTCGGGAATCCTCATGGCACTGGTCGAAATCCGCGATGTCTACAAATCCTTCCAACGCGAAGAACAGCGCATCGACGTCTTCACGGGGCTCACGCTCGACATCGAGGCGGGCAGCTTCACCGCGCTGATGGGGCCATCCGGCTCCGGCAAATCGACGCTGCTCAATCTCATCGCCGGGTTGGACAAGCCGACGCGGGGGACGGTCCGGGTGGGCGGAGCCGCGGTCAGCGATATGTCGCCCAGTCAGCTGGCGGCATGGCGGGCGCGCAACATCGGCTTCGTGTTCCAGTCGTTCAACCTGCTGCCGGTCCTTACCGCCGCGCAAAACGTCGAGCTGCCGCTCCTGCTCACGAACCTGTCCGGCAAGGAGCGGAATGAGCGCGTGCGGATCGCACTCGACGTCGTGGGCCTTGCCGACCGCGCCGATCACTTCCCGCGGCAGCTGTCGGGCGGTCAGGAACAGCGGACGGCGATCGCGCGCGCCATCGTCGCCGATCCCACGGTGATGCTGCTCGATGAGCCGACGGGGCAGCTCGACGCCAAGAGCTCGCAGGAAGTGCTGACGCTGCTGCAGCGCCTGAACACCGAGTTCAACAAGACGATCATCATCGTGACGCACGACGCCCATGCGGCCGAGCGCGCGAAGACGACGCTGCATCTCGAGAAGGGCGACCTCATCGAGAAGCCGCGCGCGCCCGCGATGGCGGCCGTGCGGTGAAATACCTCCGGCTCGTTCTCGCCAATCTCGGCCGGCACAAGCTTCGGACGATCCTGACGATCGCGAGCGTCGCGCTCGCGCTGTTTCTGTTCGCGTCCCTGCGGAGCGTGACGACGACGCTCGCCGCGACGGCGCAGCTCGGCGGCGCGCGCCGGCTCGTCACCACGAACGCGACCGGCATCGTGTTCGTGCTGCCGTTGTCGTACGGCAATCGCATCAAGGCACTACCGGGTGTCACCGGTCTTTCGTGGGCCAACTGGTTCGGCGGCAAATACGGCGACGGCAAGAACTTCTTCGCGAATTTCGCGGTGGATGCCGAATCGTATCTCAAGCTCTATCCCGAGTTCATCATTCCGCCCGATCAGAAGGCGGCGTTCTTGAAAGACCGCACCGGCGCGCTGATCGGGAAGCGGCTGCTGCGCCAGTTCGGCTGGAAGGTGGGCCAGAACGTCACCTTGCAGGGCACCATTTTCCCGGGCGACTGGACGTTCACGGTCGACGCCGTCTACACGCCGAGCGATCCGTCGCTCGGCGACGACGCGCTGGTGTTCCATCACGAATACTTCGACGAGCGGATCGGCCGTGCCGGCATCGCGGGTTGGTACATCGTGGAGATCGACGATCCGGCGCACGCGCCGCAGATCGCCAAAGCGATCGATGACCTGTTCCGCAACTCGAGCGCTCCCACCAAGACGGGCACGGAAAAGGAGTTTCAGGCGAGCTTCGCGACGATGTGGGGCAACGTCAGCTTCCTCATGAGCACGATCGGTCTGGCCGTCGTGTTCGCGATTCTGCTGGTCACGGCAAACGCGATGATGATGAGCGCGCGCGAGCGGACTGGCGAGATCGCCGTCCTCAAGACCGTCGGATTTTCCGACAAGCTCCTGTTCGCACTGACGATGGTCGAAGCGGGCGCGATGGCGCTCACCGGGGCCGCGATCGGCCTCGGCGGCGCGAAGCTGCTCTATCCCGCGATCAACTTCAACGGCGCCGGATTCCTGCCGGGGTTCAAGGTTGCGACCAGCACGCTGATCGTCGGCGCGCTCGTGGCGCTGGGGTTGATGCTCGCGAGCGGTCTCGTTCCGGCGCTCCGGGCGGCGCGTCTGCCGGTCGTCCAGGCGCTGCGGCACGTCGAATGATTCCGATCATTTACAATGTCCGCAGCGTGGTGCGGCGGCCGGTCTCCACGGCGCTCACCGCGCTCGGCGTCGGGCTCGTCGTCGCGGTGTTCATCGGCATGCTGGCACTCGCCAACGGCTTCCGTGCGGCGCTCGTGAAGACCGGCTCGAAAGCGAATGCCCTGGTGCTGCGCAAAGGAGCCGACTCGGAGCTGTCGAGCGGCCTCGGTCGCGACGTCGCGAGTATCATCGCGGCGGATCCTCACGTCGCGACCGGCCCCGACGGACGCCCGCTCGTCTCGCCCGAGGTCTACGTTCTGATTCCGCTGGCGAAATCATTCGATACGACCCAGATCGCCAACGTGGTCGTGCGCGGCATCAGCGATCAGGCCTGGCAAGTGCGCAACAACGTGAAGATTACCGCGGGCGAGCGGCCCACATCCGGGCGTCCCGAAGTGTGCGTGGGCAGCAGGCTGACACGACGATTTCCCCATACGGGCATCGGCCAGACCTTGCATTTCGCCGGTCGCGATTGGACCGTGAAATGCCACTTCAGCGCCGCCGGCTCCGCGTTCGAGTCGGAGATCTGGGGTGAGAACGAGCAATTCATGCCGGTGTTCCGGGGTGACGTGTTCCAGTCGATCTCTTTCCGGCTGAAGGATCCCGCCGGATTCGACGAAGCCCAGCGTTCGCTGCAGGCCGACAAGCGCATGACTGTGGATGTCCACCGTGAATCCGAGTTTTACGCGCAGCAGTCGCAGCTCCTCAGCACGATTCTCAATTTCCTGGCGATCATGATCACGGGGATCATGGCGGTCGGCGCCGTCTTCGGCGCGATCAACACGATGTACGCCGCGATTGCGTCGCGCGCGCCGGAGATCGGCGTACTCCTCACGCTCGGCTTCCGGCCCGCGAGCGTGCTGGCGAGCTTCCTCGCCGAGTCCGCGTTCATCGCGCTCATCGGCGGAGTCCTGGGCTGCCTGTTCGCGCTGCCGCTCAACGGCATCGTAACCAGTACCACCAACTGGTCGAGCTTCAGCGAGATCGCATTCAGCTTCCGCATCACGCCGCTGCTGTTGTTATTCGGTGTGGCGTTCGCGCTCGTGATGGGCGTCATCGGCGGCTTCTTCCCGGCGCTGCGCGCGGCTCGGCTGCAGGTGGTCCAGGCGCTCAGGTGAAAGTCACCGCGCTCGCCGCGCACACCCCGGAAGCGGTGCGCGCGGCGCTCGCGGCTCGTGGTTGGGAAGCGCAGCCCGCCTGGTTCGCCGCGACCGGCATTCACTCGCTCGTCGTGCTCATCGAAGCCATCACCGAAGAGGAACGCGAAGCGCTCGTGCACTGGGGCGCGAAGTCGGGCGCCGATGTGTTGACCGGCGAGGGATGGGCGCTGGTGGCTGCCGGCGCGAGCCGGCTGGCCCCGCTGGCGCGCTACGATCGCGCGCCCGCCGAGCTGCGTCGGCT
>DASZNX010000062.1:0-5447 GCA_035551075.1 Gemmatimonadales bacterium
ATTGATGGCTTCGTTGCCCAGCACTTCGATGTTGCCGATGCGCGCGCGGGGACCAGGATCGGCGGTCAGCGTCACGGTGACGGAGCGCGGCGGATCCTCCGCGGACGCTTGGAATCCGCCGGTCACATGGGCAAACGCGTGCCCCCGATCGCGGAGCAGCGCCTCGAGCACCGAGACCGATGTCTGAAACGCAATGCGATCGAACGGATTGCCGGCCCGCAGGGGGAGCAGCTTTCGAATGTTCGGCAGCTTCTCGAGCGTATCGAGACCGACAATGCGCACCGAATCGACGACGATCGCGGGGCCTTCGGTGATCTGAAACGCGATGTCGAGATCGTCATGGCGTCGCCTGACCGTCGTATCGACCTTTGCCTGGGGGAAGCCGTGTACGCCGTAGAGCGCCTGGATGCGCAGCACGTCGCGGCGGAACTCCAGGGCATCGAATACGGGTGGCTTGGCGAGCCCGATCCAACGAGTCAGACGAAGGCGATACAGAAGTGGCGCCTGCTGGGTGACAATCGAGACGCGGAGCGTTTTTTCGTCGATCGCGCGATTGCCGTGAAATTTGACGCTGCGAACAACCTTCACGCCCTCCACTTCCTGAGCAGCAGCTCGAGAACAGAGCGTCGCGGTCGCCAGTATCAGATACACTACTCGCATACTGGCTAGTACCCAGCACCGGCATGAGCTTATAGCCGCCTCGAACTAGATCGTAATTATGAGCTTCTCGGGATGAGCGAAATCGATGTCTTCGCGTTCGCGCTGGACGTTCCCGATTGGTCCCGGCTCGAATCACTGCTCGACACCGAAGAGCGAGAACGAGCGACACGCTTCCGATTCGAACGGGACCGCCGGCGCTACGTCGTCGGACGGGCGCGACTACGGGCGATTATCGGTGCGGATATCGGTCGCGACCCGAGATCGATCGAGTTCAGCTACGGGTCGCATGGAAAACCGTTGATCAAACATCAGCACGCGCGCACGCGCATCGATTTCAATCTGACCCGCTCACACGAGCTGGGATTGGTCGCGATTCAGCGCGACGCTGAAGTCGGGATAGACGTCGAGCAGCTGCGTCCGTTTCCCGAGTGTCTCGACATCGCGCAGCGATTCTTCTCGCCCGCGGAATACGATCGGCTGTCGGCGCTTCGCCCATTCGAGGTCGAGGAGGCGTTCTTCACGCTGTGGACGCAAAAAGAGGCGGTCGTAAAATCGCTGGGTCTGGGGCTGTCGCACCCCATGGATGTTTCGAGCGATCGATGGGTCACGACACTGCCGCCGCCGGCCCAGAATTATGTCGCGGCCGTCGCGTCCAACGTCCCGCCGGTCGCAATCCGTCAGCGGAACTGGGCACCCTGATCCTGGCATGGGCACGGCGGGGGCGGGAACATATGTGGCCGCGCTGCCTATAGATACCATGCCGAGCGCTGAAACGCCGCGCAGCCTCCCGAGCGCGCGGAGCTCCACCGCCATTAGACTGATTGCCGCCATCCTCGTCATCACCGCGCTCGCGGTGGGCCGCGAGTTTTTCCTTCCCGTCGCGCTCGCGCTGTGTTTTCACGCGTTGCTGCGCCCGCTGGTCCGTAGCTTCGAGCGCATGGGTGTGCCCAGCGCCCTCGGCGCGACCGTCGTGGTCCTCGGCCTGCTCGGGATCATGGTGGTGGGCGGATTCGCATTGTCGGGGCCGGTGAGCAATTTCGTCGAGCGCGCACCCACTTCGATCACTACGGCGCGCGAGAAATTGCGGGCGATGGGCCGCCCGTTCACGCGAGTCAGCGACGCAGCTTCGGGACAGCCGCAAAGCGGAGGAGCCAAGTCTCCGCCGGCGACGTCACCAACGCCTGCTCCCGCTCCCGCGGTTCAGCCGCCCATTCCGCCCGCCGTGACGGCGGTCCTCGGCAGCGCCTCACTGATCGTCGCCGGTCTCGTGGAAGTCTTGCTGATCCTCTTTCTCATGCTGGCGGCCGGCGACATGCTGTTTCGGAAGCTCGTGAAGGTTGTCCCGGGGCCGGACGAGAAGCGGACGGTGAGTGATGTGTTTCACCAAACGGAGTCGATCGTCGCGCGCTATCTGATCGTCACAGCAATTATCAACATCGGCCAGGGCATTGCCGTTGGTCTCGCGATGTGGGCGATCGGCATGCCCGATCCCTTCATGTGGGGACTGCTGACCTTCGCGCTCGAGTTCATTCCGTACCTGGGTGGCGCGATCAACGTCGGGTTGCTGTTGATCACCGGGTTCACGGTGTTTTCGGGCGTCGGGAAGGTGCTGCTCGCGCCGGCCTTGTACCTCGTCATCACGACGTTGCAGAACAACGTCGTGTCGCCCTATGCATATGGCGGTCGTCTGAAGCTGAGTCCCCTCGCGGTGCTGCTGTTCGCGCTGTTCTGGTGGTTCATCTGGGGAATCCCGGGCGCCTTCCTTTCCATCCCGATCGCGGCCACGTTGAAGGTGCTCGGCGACCAGGTGCCCCGGCTTGCGCCGCTCGGTGAGTTGCTTGGAGAATAGAGTGGGTGGGGTTATTATCCGGGCCCGTCGTGCGGGGCTGTAGCTCAGCTGGGAGAGCGCCTGGATCGCACCCAGGAGGTCAGGGGTTCGAGCCCCCTCAGCTCCACTCTGGAAACTGTGTTCGCTGCCCCTTGGTGTAACTGGCAACACGCCTGACTCTGGATCAGGAGAGTCCTGGTTCGATCCCAGGAGGGGCAATCTTCACGGGGCCGCTCGGCGAATGCCGGCGGCCCCGTGTTCATTGGCGTGCATCTGAGTCCGTGAGTTTCTTGCGTGCGCTCACGTACAAGTCCGAATTCTCCGTTTTGTCGCCGGTCGGGGATAAGCCGGCAACGTGGCCGGGGAGATCACTGCGCTTCGAGAAGAAGTACAGCTCCGTCGCGTGCCACGAGAGTGCCGGCGCGCCGTCGAACGCCGGCGAGTTCACGAGCGGACCTGTTGGAGTCCAAGGCGCGCACGCCGGCTTTCCGTCGCAATTGATGGGCACGGGCGGCAACCAGTTCTGGTCTTGGGTTGTAAGACGCGTCGACACCCACAGGTTCTCACTGGCGAGGCTGCCCGGGCGACCGCTGGACAGAATCATTTCCAAGCCGTCACGGCGAATGGCAGTGCGAGTGTCCCGGTAGGGGGAGTTGAGCGCAGCGACCGCTGTTCCCGGCCCCCAACCGTTAGGCGCGTTGCACATCGCGAGATCGGCCGCGCAGGAACTGACGTAAATGTCGAACGCCGTGTCTTTCGCGCCGATGGGACGCTGCGTGTAATAGAGGAAACGAATGCCTGTTGCGTCGTCGTCGAAGTACGTAGGACCGGCCTGGTCGAAACCGGGCGCGTTGATCGTGCAGCCGAGATTCACCGGTGCCTCCCACGCGAAATCGTCATCCCTGTCGCGCCGATGCGACACGTAGAGATCGGCCCCGCCGCAGCTCGGAACCGAATCGCCGTTTGCCGCCAGCCACTTGGCGCGCCGGCTGTGGAAGAACAGCCAACGCCCATCGGGCGTGAGGTTCGGCGCGTAATCGAGGGTCGGACTGTTGACCGCGGTCAAATTGGCCGGTGGTTGCCAGCAGGCGTCCTCGCTGGCACGGTGGGTGACCCAGAGATCGAAGTCACCCAACCCGTTTGCCCGATTCGACGTGAAGATGAGGGTCAAGCCGTCCCTCGAGATGGCCGGGTGCTGATCGTCGGCGGATGAGTTGATGACCGCTGGACATGTGGTACCGTCGCTGAGCACGAGCGCATTGAGATTGACCGGTGCCGACCAGGGACCGAACGTGGAAGAGGAAGCGTCGTCGCCGACACGATCATCGTCCCGGTCCTCGTCACGGTCGTTGTCCTCATCCCGCGTGCGCGCCGTGAGGAGGTAGCGCCAGGCATCCCGCAACCGGCAGCAGCTGCCGTCCAGGTTGAGCGGTGTGTTTGCGTCGTTCGACGGAGCGCCATGCGCGTTGCTGCCGATGAAGCCTCCCTGCGGCACCAGGTCCGTCACGAGCATGTGTGTGAAACCGTAGGGCGGCGAGCTCGTCTCAGGTGCGACGGCCGGCCCGAAAGCCGCCATGCCCAGCGAGTCCCAACCGGCGCGGATCCGCCGGAAATTGCCGTCGCGATCGTGCGCCAGCCCCCAGTAGCGCTGCGATGGCGTGACGTGGGTCGACAGGAAAGAGACCGACTGACTATCGCCATCCACGACTGAGGAGAACAACACCACGCGTGCCACGACATGAAGCTTCGCGATGATTGCCGCCTCGCCGCCACCTTGCGAGTGCCCGCTGATCGCAATCTCCGACCATTTGGGCTTGCCGTCTGCCAAAAAGCGCGACCAGCGCTGCTCCGGGAATGAGTCAGCCAAGAACTGTAGCAACTTCGCCAGCCGGTTCTCGATACTGTTCGCCTGATTCACCTGCACGAACGGAGATCGATCCTCTCCGTCGAGGATTTCCCAATGCAGGTTTTCGTAGCAGCTGCTGGGCTGGCCCCTGCAGACCCCCAGGACACTCACGGCGTCCGGGTACGTCAGGCCGATGACGTGGTAGCCGAGGCGCGCCGCCTCTTCCGGTACACGCTGAAACATCGCCGGATGCTGGGCGTGGCCGGCCATGAAGACGAAGAGCTTGTGATTCGACCGAGCGGTGGTGTCGAGCCAGACATAATGGCGATCCAGCGCTTGGTCGATCGCGGGATCGGTCGCCTGCGGCGGGACGCTGTCAATTACGAGCGGTGCCGCAGCGCGCGAACGAAGCTCCGCGCGATCGAATGATGGCCGGCCCAGACCTGCCGGCCCCTGTTCCTCATTGCACGCCGCAGCAACCGCCGCGAGCGCCGCCAATACCGCGAATGCTTTCCTGAGCGTTTTCATGGTGTCCTCATCGTGGAGCGTGATTGCCGCGGGCCGAGTTGACTCTTCTGATTGAACGGATGAAGTCGAACGCATTGCGCGGAGGAAATGCCGGGGCTCGAAGTGCTCATGCGGTGCTAGAGACTCGAACGGCCCCCGGCGCGATTGCCACTGCGCGAAGGCCGTTCAACGGTGGGGTCTCGTGGAGATGGAACGGAAGGAGGCGGTGCGATTTGCCTGGCAGAGAGACACACGCAGAACGTTTCCGAAAATACAGACGGCCTCCGCGCGTCGATTGACGCACGGAAGCCGTTCGTTACCGTGCGGTGGGTTACTGCTGGCCGCCGACCCTCACGGGAATGCTGCGACTGGTGGTCGTGCCGTCGCCCAGCTCGCCGTAGTCGTTATTCCCCCAGCAGTACGCCACGCCACCCGTGGTGATGCCGCACGTGTGTGTCCCTTTAGACTGGAGGGACGCGAATGTCAGGCCTCCCACAACCGGTACTGGATTGCTGCGCGACATCGTCGAGCCATCACCGAGTTCGCCATACTGATTGGCGCCCCAGCAGTAGGCCACGCCTTCTAGGGTCAACGCGCACGTGTGAT
>DASZNX010000063.1:0-6957 GCA_035551075.1 Gemmatimonadales bacterium
GCGGTGGGGGTGGGGGTGGGGGCGGGGGCGGAGGTCGTGGTCGCGGCCGGGGGCGTGGCGGCGACCGCCGTGAGGGTGATCGCGGCGGGCCGGGAGGCGGTGGACGCGAAAGCGACGGCATGGTCGAAAACGTCGTGTCTATCAACCGTGTCGCGAAGGTCGTGAAAGGCGGCAGGCGCTTCAGCTTCAATGCGCTCGTTGCGGTGGGCGACGGCAAGGGCCAGGTCGGGATCGCCACCGGCAAAGCGAACGAAGTGAGTGAAGCCGTCCGCAAAGCCGTCGAGGCCGCACGCCGCCGGATGTCGGAAGTGCCGCTCACGGGCGGCACGATCCCCCATGAGATTACCGGCAACCACGGCGCCGGTCGCGTGCTGCTGAAGCCCGCGGCGTCGGGGACGGGCGTCATCGCCGGAGGTCCGGTGCGCGCGGTACTCGAGTGCGCGGGGATCCGCGACATCCTGACGAAGAGTCTCGGCTCCACGAATCCGCACAACATGGTGCGGGCAACGATGGATGGGCTCAAGCGGCTGACGACCGCGCGTCGCGTGGCGCGCGAGCGCGGCATCGAGCCCGAGGCTATTCCGTATCGGGCGCGGCAAGAAGGTGGCGCGCCCACGTCGGCGATGACCCGTGGGTAGACTGCCACCGACCAGGAAATACCGGAAGCGGAAGCCGGGACGGGATCCGGTTCTGCCGCCGGTCGGCACGAGCGCGCTGCGCATCAAGCAGGTGCGCTCTGGCAGCGGCAAACCGCTGCGGACGAAACGGACGCTCGAAGCACTCGGCCTCAAGCACCATCAGGATGAAGTGGTGCACGCCGATCATCCGGCGCTGCGTGGCATGCTCGAACAGGTGCGGCACCTGGTGGAAGTGACTGCTGAGACCGGTCCCGCGGCCACGCCGCGGGGCACTGGGGCAAAGCAACGGAGCAAAGGAAAGAAGTCCGATGCCTAAGGCAAAACCCAGAACCACTCGCAAACCGCGCGCAAAGGCCCGGAAGGCCCCCGCGGAGACGACGTTTCAGCGTCTGGCGTTGCATGATCTGCGCGCGCCGCGCGGGTCGCATCGCGCCCGCATCCGTAAAGGCAGGGGTCCAGGATCAGGGATCGGAAAAACCGCAGGACGAGGCGGCAAGGGACAAACAGCCCGTCAGGGCGGTCACGTCCGTCCCGGATTCGAGGGCGGCCAGATGCCGCTCATCAGGCGGATCCCGAAGCGTGGGTTCACGAATCCGTTCAAGCAGCCCGCGCAGGTGGTGAACGTTCGCCATCTCGTGCTGCTGGCGGAGGGCGTCGAGGTGACGCCCGAGACGTTGTTCGGCGCCGGTCTGGTCCGGCGGCCCGACCATCCGATCAAGCTGCTCGGCACCGGTGAAGTCGGGGGGCGGAAGTTCGTCGTGAAGGGCGTCGCCGTTTCCGCGAGCGCAAAAACCAAGATCGAGCAGGCGGGCGGAACGATCGCGTGAGTAATCCGATTCCCAATCTGTTCAAGGTACCGGAGCTCAAGGAAAAGCTCCTCTTTACCCTGCTGTGCCTCGTGATCTACCGGATCGGGGCGCACATCGCGACGCCGGGCGTCAATGTCGATGCCCTCGCGAACTTCATGAGCACGCGCGGCACGGGCACCCTGTTCGGCTTGTACGACATCTTCTCGGGCGGCGCGCTGCGGCGCGCGACGGTCTTCGCCCTCGGCATCATGCCGTACATCTCCGCGAGCATCGTCTTTCAGCTGGCGGGGCCGGTGTTCCCGATCATCGAGAAGATGCAGCGCGACGAAGAGGGGAAGAAAAAGCTCACGCAGTGGACGCGCTATCTCACGGTGGTGCTCTGCATTTTCCAGGCATACGGCTTCGCGCTCTTCACCGAGTCGCTCGCCGGCGCCGTGGCGAATCCGGGATTCGCGTTCCGCCTGACCACGGTGCTGACGCTGACGACCGGCGGCATCTTTGTGATGTGGCTTGGCGAGCAGATCACCGAACGGGGCATCGGCAACGGCATGAGCTTGCTGATCTTCTTCTCCATCATCGAGCGCATCCTGCCCGAGACGGTGAACACCATCGAGGCGCTGCGCACCGGGACGCTCAGCTTCCCGGTGTTGCTCATCGTGCTGTTCATGATGGTGCTGGTAGTCGCCGCCACGGTTGCGATCACGGTGGCCGCGCGGCGGATTCCGGTGCAGATCCCGCGCAAGGTCATGGGCCGCGGGCGCATCCGCGAAGGGCAGAAGACGTTCATCCCGCTGCGCATCAACAGCTCCGGCGTGATGCCGATCATCTTCGCCCAGTCGCTGATCATCGTGCCGGGCACCGTCGCCACGTTCAGCGGCATTCCCTGGCTCAAGTCATTCGCCGAGGTCTTCAACACGACGTCGGTGTGGTACATCGTGTCGAGCGCGGTACTGATCGTGTTCTTCGCCTATTTCTACACGTCCATCATTTTCAATCCGGTGGACCTGGCGGAGAATCTCAAGAAGCAGGGCGCGTTCATTCCCGGCGTCAAGCCGGGGGCCGCGACCGCGGACTACATCGATGAAGTGCTGACGCGCATCACCCTGCCCGGCGCGATCTTTCTCACGTTTGTAGCGCTGCTGCCGATGGTCGTGTCGAACACGCTCAACATGCCGTTCGGATTCGGCGGCACCGCGCTGCTCATCGTCGTCGGTGTGGCGCTCGATACGGTGCAGCAGGTCCAGCAGCATCTGCTGCTGCGCCAATACGACGGCTTCATGAAGGGTGGCGGCGGAGGCGGCGGCACCTCGCGGGTTCGTTTCCGCCGCTAGTGCCTGCACTGTAGGTGTTCATTCTCATCCTGGGAGCGCCGGGCTCGGGAAAGGGGACGCAAGGAAAGATCCTCGCCGAGCGACTGGGGCTGCCCAAGATCACAACCGGCGACCTCATTCGTACGGCGATGCGGGATGGCACGCCGCTCGGCGTCGAAGCGAAGAAGTACTACGATGACGGCAAGCTCGTCCCCGACAGTATCATTCTCGATATGATCAAGGACGAGCTGGTGCGCGCGGAAGCCAAGGATGGGGCGATTCTGGATGGGTTCCCCCGCACCGCGGCGCAGGCCGAGCTCGTCGACCGGACGCTGGCGCAGCGCGGCCAGCGGCTGAATCACATTCTGCTCCTCGACGTGACGGAAGACGAGCTCGTGCGGCGCATGAGCCGGCGCGCGCAGGTCGAAGGCCGCGCCGATGACACGCCCGAGGCGATCAAGACGCGACTGCAGGTCTACCAGCGGGATACCGCTCCCCTCATCGCGCACTACGCCCAGCGCGGCATCGTGCACCGCGTGCCCGGCACCGGGTCGGTCGAGCAGATCAGCCAGCAGATCAAGCAGGTGATCGGCCGATGATCACGATCAAGTCGCCGCGCGAAATCGAAACGATGGCGGCCGCGGGCCGGATCGTCGCCGAGACGCTGGCGCTCGTCGGGCAGCACGTCCGGCCCGACATCACGACGGAAGAGCTGGACCGTCTCGCCGAGTCGTTCATCCGCAGTCATCCGGGCGCGCAGCCGTCGTTCAAGGGTCTGTACGATTATCCCGCCACGCTGTGCACCTCGATCAATCAGGAAATCGTGCACGGCATACCGTCCCACAAGCGCGTGCTGCACGACGGCGACATCGTGAGCGTGGATGTGGGAGTCTGGGTCGAGGGCTTGCACGCCGATTCGGCGGCCACGTTCCCAGTGGGCGACATCAAGCCCGAAGCCGCGCGCCTGCTCCAGGTGACGCAGGAGGCGCTGGCGGCAGGCGTGGCGCAAGCACGGGCGGGGAACCACGTCGGCGACATCGGACACGCCGTGCAAAACGTGGCCGAGCACGCCGGATATTCCGTCGTGCGGGAGCTGGTCGGTCACGGCATCGGCGCGGCGTTCCACGAGGAGCCCCAAGTGCCGAACTACGGCAAGCCGAAGCGGGGAGCTCGCCTCGTGGCCGGTATGACGATAGCGATCGAGCCCATGATCAACGTGGGCGGCTCGGGGATCCGGACGCTCGATGATAAGTGGACGGTGGTCACGCAGGATGGATCGCTGTCGGCCCACTTCGAGCACACGGTGGCTGTGACGGAGAACGGGCCCAGGGTCTTGACGACGTCCAACCCCGTGGGATCTGCCGACGCGTCGCTCCGGCGTTAGCCGATGCCCGACTGTTTCGCCCTCGCTCGATCCGACATTCCCGCCAGATTCGCGTTGACGTTTTCCGTCGCACCGTCGATCGCGGTGCGTGCCAACATCGCCGCCACCCGGGCGTCACTGACCGCATTTTTGTTGCCGATCTGCTCGATGGTCTGAGCGAGCGCGAGCAGGCGACGCCCGCGCTTGACGACCTCGGCGGGCGGGCGCGCGGCCGCCAATAACGCGTCGTCGACGATTTGGGCGCGACGGGGATCGTCCTTTGGCGTCTTGTACGCGCGACTGACGCCCTCGTAGGCGGCGGCATCCTCATCCACGAGCCGCCGCAGCTCCGCCTTGAGCCGCTCCGCTTCTTCCAGGATGTCCTTGGCCTGCGTTTCGACGGCCGCATAGGCCTTCCTCCCCACGGTCAGCCGGGCGACCATCGCGACGAGCGCGGCCGCCAATGTACCCGCGAGCGCGGCGGCGCTCCCGCCGCCCGGTGTCGGAGAGCCGCTCGCCAACTCATCGATCCAATTGTCCAGCGATGGGCCAGAGGGGGCGGGGGCGGCGGGCGACGTCGTTGCTTCTTGTGTCGCGGGAGGTGCCGCGGCGCGAATTTTCGTCTCGAGCACGTGACTGCCTGCATCGGATAGGCGGAGCGCGCTTTCCGCCGCGCCGACGAGCGCGCGTTCCGGAATGAGGCCGACGATCTCGCTTTTCTGCACGGCAACGCCGTGCTTCTCCGCCCGCACCTTGATCGCATTGAACACCACCGCCGGCGACGTGATGTCGATGTCCAGGAGGTTCATGGAGACCTGGGCGAGGCCGTCCACGATGAAGCCGCTCGCCTGCACGCCCGGCAAGCCTCCGCTCGAGGTCCGAATCTGTTTGGCGATGTCTTTGGCGATCGTGACGTCCTGGGTATCGAGATACACGTTGAACGCCACGAGGAAGGGTCGCGCGCCGATCGCCGTCGCTCCGGCCGTGGGATGGACGCGGTTCGGTCCGAAGTCCGGCTCCAGGACCCGGGCGCGCATGCCCTCGAATTCACCCTTCCGGACGTCGGGCAACAGCACGCGATCGGCCCGCGCCGCCGCGCGCGCATAGAGAAACACCGGAATCTCGAGCTCTTGCGCGGCTCGTTCACCGAGGCGCCGGGCGAGCGCGATGCAGTCCTCCATCGTGACGCCGGAAACCGGAACGAACGGGACGACGTCGGTCGCGCCCATGCGCGGGTGCTCGCCGCTGTGCTTGGTGAGGTCGATTCGCTGCGTCGCTACCCGCATCGCCGCGAACGCCGCCTCCACCGCCGCGTCCGGCGGAGCGACGAATGTGAACACGGACCGGTTATGCGACGCGTCCGTCTGCACGTCGAGGAGCTGGACTCCCGCAACGCCGGTGATGGCCGATCGCAGCGCGTCGATGGTGGCTTGATCCCGCCCCTCCGAAAAGTTCGGCACACACTCGACCAGACGTGAAGTCACGGCTTCTCCTTGACACGACGCACCCCTCGCTCCGCTCGGGGCAGGCTCACGAACGACGCACGACAGATGATCATAGATCCCTCAATAAGGCCAGGAGCCACTCGTGCATCATAGGGTTGCCCGCTACCACCTCTCCACCTCCCTGGCCCAACACGTCATCGTTTCCATCGGGGCGCGTAATCCTGCCACCGGCTTCGCGGATGAGGACGACCCCGGCCGCAAGATCCCAGGGCGCCAGTCCCTGCTCCCAGAATGCGTCGAAGTTGCCGGCCGCGACGTGCGCCAGGTCGAGCGCCGCCGATCCGGCGCGCCGGATGCCGCTCGTGTTGCGCGTTACCGCGGCAAACTGCTTCAGGTACTTGTCGAGCCCGCCGAGCTGCCGATACGGGAACCCCGTCGCGATCAGGGCGCGTCGCGGATCGGTGACCTGCGAGACCGACATCCGCTCGCCATTCCGCCAGGCGCCGCCGCCTTGCCATGCGCGGAATTCGACATTCCTGGTGACGTCGCAAATCACCCCGACGCACAACGCACGACGCACGACGCACCCAATCGATACAGCAAAGTTCGGAAACCCGTGCAGAAAATTCGTCGTGCCGTCGAGCGGATCGACGATCCACACGATATCGCCCTGCGCGACGAGCGACGGGGTCAATTCTTCACCAACGACCAGCGATCCCGGGACGGCGCGCTGCAATGCTTCGGCGATCAGTTGCTCGGAGCTCCGATCGATGTCCGTGACGAAATCGTGCTGCGCCTTCTCGGTCCACGCCTGCCAGGCGGGCCGGACGGCCGTGCGAAGATAATCGGCGGCGCGGGCCGCGGCAGCGGTCGCGATCTTGACTAAGTCGTTGTAATCTCGCACCTTGCAACGCCCATGACACGCATTTTCAGTGGCATTCAGCCCTCCGGCGAACTCCACATCGGCAACTACCTCGGCGCGGTACAGAACTGGGTCCGCCTGCAGACTCAATACGACTCGCTGTTTTGCGTCGTCGACCTGCACGCCATCACGCAAGATTACGATCCGAAGCAGCTCGCCTCGCTCACAATCGATATGGCCGTGAGCTTGTACGCCGTCGGGCTCGATCCGGACAAATGCATCGTGTTCGTCCAGTCACACGTTGCCGAGCACACCGAGCTGAACTGGCTGCTCACAACGGTAACACCGCTCGGTGAGCTCGAACGCCAGACTCAATTCAAAGACAAAGCGCAGCGCCAGGAGAGCATCCTTGCGGGACTGCTGGCCTATCCCGTCCTGCAGGCAGCGGATGTGTTGCTCTATAAAGCTAGCCTCGTCCCGGTGGGAGAGGATCAGGTCCAACATCTGGAGTTGATGCGCGAAATCGCGCG
>DASZNX010000064.1:0-3067 GCA_035551075.1 Gemmatimonadales bacterium
TCGCCGCCCTCCGCGAGCTGCGGCATCATGTAGTGACCGCCGGTGAAGACGCCCAGCGCCGAATGGGCATTCTCGATGGCGAGCTTCTGCCACGCGTGCGGCAAGCGAACGTACGTCTTCACCATGTCGTAGTCGAGCGCCTTGGCACGGCTGAACTCGAGCTGCAGCTGCTGTTCCGAGGTGACCGGTCGCATGAAGTTGTAGTAGACGCGCTCGCCATCGAGAGCTTCACCGGTGGCGAAGTAGCGCGGGCCGACGCGCGCGCCGGCGGCGAAGGACTCGCGCGTCTCTGGAGCGCGATAGGCGGGGTCGCCGACCGACTGGAGCGACGTCACGCCGTAGGCCATCCACAGACGACCGAGCCTGTCGCCGTAGAACTTTCCCTCGATGTACTCGTGCGTGTGCGATTCCCAGATGCCGGGGACGACGGTCTGCTTCGATGCATCGATGAAGCGGCCGCCGCCATCCTCATCCCCGTCGTCATCGTGTTTCGTAGCGCTGTGCGGCCGGATGCTCTCGATTCGCTGGTCCTTGACCACGATGTCGACGTTTTTCAGCACGTCGGGACCTGTGCCGTCCCACAGTTTCCCCGCGTGGATGGTGACGCGGCCCTCGTGCTGTTCCGGTCTCCATGTCAGCTCGAACGGCACCGTGCGCGGCTCACCACCGTGGCGCGAGATCAGCCGCAGCTTGCCGTTCGAGAGATAGAGTAGCGTGCGCGAGTCGCCGCTCCACGTCGGGGCGTCCGTCACCTCATGGTTGATCTGTTGCGCCGGGCCCGTCGGAATGCCGGTCGCGTCCACGGGGATGATGTGAAGCTGGCTGTGGATGACCGCCGCGATCGCGGTGCCGTCAGGCGAGTAGACGGGACCGTCCTCGCCGCGCGTGGAGAAGGACTCGAAGGGGGCGGGCTCGGTGTATGTCAGCGTTCCTGACGCGAGATCCACGGTGAGAATCTGGCTGGTCCCTTCGCGGAAGCGCCGGGTGTAGGGCTTCAGGGCCGCAATCGCGATCGTCTTCCCGCTGGGATGCCAGGTCGGCTTACCGGGCGCGAAGACGGGGAGGATGACCTGCTTGACGACGCCCGTGTCGATCTCGACCGTGAAGGTCGCGCCGGTCTGGTCCTGATAGGCGAGGAAGCGTCCATCGGGTGACCACGCAGGAGACACTTCGGCGCTGGCGTCCAGGGCAGTCACGCGGCGCTCGGCGCCCGTCCGCCAATCGACGACGTAGAGATCCATCGTCTTGCCGCTCTTGTCGGACGCGTAGGCAATCTTGGTCCCATCGGGTGACCACGCGGGGTCCGCCTTGTAGTAGAGGCCGCCGGTGATCGAGCGAGGACGTCCGCCGATCTCCATCACCCAGATCTGGTTGAGTGCCTCGAAAGCGACCCTTCTGCCGTCCGGAGACAGCGCAGGGCCCACGATCCCGAGCGCCTGCCTGGGATTGTTCGCGTCGAAGTTGAAGCGCTTGTGCTTGTACTGGGGCCGATTGAGTATGAACTGCACCTCGAACGGGATCTCGCTCGTCGCGCCGGTCGAGACGACGGTCGTGCGGATCTTTCCGTCTGCCGTGTAGAGCAGCTGGTCGTTCGACAGCCATTGAGGAAAGAACGGGAAGGCATCGTTCGTCGCGGCGACGTTCGCGCCGTTCACCATCAAGTTGCTCTTGTTGCTGCCGAACTGCAGGTAGGCAATCCGCGTTCCGTCCGGCGAATACGAGGGCGAGTTCACGCGAGTGCCCGGCGCCGCAGTGGCAAGCACCGTCTGCACACCAGCTGCGTTGCGCTCCTGGATGGTCGTCCCGTTCGCGCCGGAACCGACGACGAACGCGATCTTCGTGCCGTCGGGCGACCACGCCGGCTCGAATTCGTCCGTTGACGTGGGCGTCGGCGGCGTCGTGATGCCGTTGGTGTTCGTCACCTGCGTGAGCACGCCGGTCGCGATGTCTACGGTCCAGATGTTGTAGCTCCCGTTGAAGGCGCGGTCCGACGAGAAGGCGATTTTCTTTCCATCGGGCGAGACACGCGGGTCCCGGTCGTCCCCATGACCGCTGGTGAGCTGCCGCACACCGCTACCGTCCGGTTTCATCACCCAGATGTGGAACGTGCCGCCGGCATACGCCTGGAAGGCGACGAGATCGCCGCGTGGAGAAAAATCCGGGCGTGCCGCTTCCAGCAAAGGATCGGTCAGCTGCGTTCCGGGTCCGCCCGAGAACCCGAACGACCAGAGCACACCCTGCACGTCCATGATGATTGTGCGGTGATCGGGCGAGACGGTCGCCGCCGAGTTCGTCGCTTCTCTGATCACGACCGTTGTTTGGGAAGACGAATTCGCGAAACTCTTCTTCTGTCCTGCGAGAGCGACGATTGCCACGACACATGCGCCTGCTATGCAACAGGCCATCTGGCCAATACGAGACATTGATCTCATCGTGGGCTCCTCGGGCGTGGGGATATGCGCACCGCGGGGCCACAGCCGAGCGGGCGCCTCCGCGTGCGCTACAGAAGCGAGCGCGCCCAGCCGGTAGGCTCCTTACGTAGGTGCCGCAATAGACGAAAGTCGCAACGTGCTAACTACCCCGCCGCGGTGGCGTGCGTCGTACGCGAGGAGTTGGGCCGAGGGCCGCTTTGAGACTTCGTGACTATCACCGATCGCATCGCAGCCGACGGCCGCCGCGAGAAGCGCGTCCTCATCAAAGTGATCGGGGAGTGAGGGCGAGGCGGCATGCTCCCCACGCGTCGCTATACGCGGTGCGGAGCAGCGTCAGCGTGGCTTGCCGGCAAGCAACCTTCCGCGCATATCGGCTCCTTCGTGACCGCATCGCCAATTGGGAGGCCGTAAGCGGTTCCATCGAGCTCCGAGGCGAATGACCCATTGTGGTAGAATATGCGTATGCCGGCCGCAGCGAGGCTCGGGGACAAAGCGCAGGTCGATGCAGATGCGCATGGTTGCCCTGCCTGCCCGCATAAGGCGGTTGGGCCCATCGTTGCCGCGTCGGCTGATGTGTACGTGAACGACAGGCCCGCGGCGCGGAAGGATGATCTTGGGATTCATGCGGTCTGCTG
>DASZNX010000065.1:0-6917 GCA_035551075.1 Gemmatimonadales bacterium
TGCCTGCTGTACTCGATGGACTTGACGGTGCTGCACCTCGCGGTGCCGCGTCTCACCGAGGATTTGAAGCCGAGCAGCGTGCAGCTGCTGTGGATCATCGATATCTACGGGTTTTTGCTCGCCGGCTCGCTCGTCACAATGGGCACGTTGGGCGACCGCATCGGCCGGCGGCGCCTCTTGCTCATCGGCGCAGCGCTATTTGGCGGCGTGTCGGTGCTCGCGGCGTTCTCGCGCACAGCGACGGAGCTGATCGTCGCGCGCGCGCTGCTTGGGCTAGCGGGCGCGACGGTCGCGCCATCCACGCTCTCCTTGATCCGCAACATGTTCCACGATCCGGGCGAGCGCACCCGCGCGATCAGCGTCTGGATCATGGCGTTTTCGATCGGCGGCGCGATCGGCCCGCTGCTCGGCGGCGTGGTGCTCGAGTATTTCTGGTGGGGCGCGGTGTTTCTGATCAGCGTGCCCGTGATGATTCTGCTGCTCGTGCTCGGGCCCATGCTTCTCCCTGAGTATCGCGATCCCAATGCGGGCAGGCTCGATCTGCTCAGCGCCGCGCTGTCGACCGCTGCGGTCTTGTCGATCATTTATGGACTCAAGCTGATCGCGCAGGATGGCGTCAGCGTTGTGGCGCTCGCATCCGTCGTGGCCGGCGTCGTGATCGGGGTGGCATTCGTGCGGCGCCAGCAGCAGCTCGCAGATCCGCTCATCGATCTGCGTTTGTTTGGCATCCCCACGTTTCGCGCGTCGCTCGTGTTGTATGGCGGCGCGATTTTTCTCTTGTTCGGCGGGTTCGTCTATCTGCCGCAGTATCTGCAGCTCGTGCGCGGATTCTCGCCGCTCAAGGGCGGATTGTGGACGATGCCGTGGGCAATGGGGTTCGTGATCGGCACGTATCTGACGCCGTGGCTCGCCAAGCGGATTCGGCCGGGCGTGCTGATGTCCGGAGGACTTGCCGTCTCGGCGATCGGCTATTTGCTGTTGGCTTTTCTCCGTACCGACGGCAACCAGCTCGTGCTGTTTTCTGTCGCGACGTTCGTGCTGACGTTTTTTGCGTCACCGCTGTTCACGCTCACGAACGACGTCATCATCGGCTCAGCGCCGCCGGAGAGGGCGGGGGCGGCCTCGGGGATTTCCGAGACATGCGCCGAGTTTGGGGGCGCGCTCGGGATCGCGATCTTCGGCAGCATTGGTGTCGCGATCTATCGCGCGCTGCTCGGCGCGGATCTACCGGCGGGACTGCCCGCGGGTGTCACCCAGGCGGCCATGTCGACGCTGGGCGGGGCGGTGGTCGCGGCGCAGCAGCTGCCGGCCGACGTCGGCTCGGCGTTGGTGGGTGCGGCGCGGGAGGCGTTTCTGCGAGGCCTCGTGGTGAGTGAGATGATTAGCGGCGTCGGGGCGCTGGTGCTGGCGGGATTTGCGTGGGTGACCTTTCGGAGGGAGGGCACGCACACATCCTGACGGACGAGAGGAGCCCCTTAGGGCTCGCGTCGTGGCCAAGCCGGCGCCCTTCGCTGCGCTCAGGGCAGGCTTTCAGCGCACGGTTGCGAATCAGGCGGGGGGCGGGATGTCGATGAGCGGCACAACCTTGGCATCAGACAAATGCGAAGGGCCTCCTTGCCAGGATGGCCGAGCACGCTGTCAGAACGGCAAAAAAACCGGGTCAGGAAATGGCACGAGGGTTGCCTTGGCGCACGGCGAGACCGCACGAGCGGTCTTTTACCACAGACCACAGGCAATGGAGGAAACGATGTCCATCACCACACGCGATGCCCACAGAGACACCGCTCCTGATTTCACCACCGTCAGCTCGCGGCTGAACCGGTTGCTCAGCGACGCTTTCGGCGGGCTGGACTGGCAGTACCGGGACAGCGCCGGCGCGTCGTGGGTGCCACCCGTGGACATCTTCGAGGACAGCAACGAGATCAGAATCATGGCGGAGCTCCCCGGTGTGCAGCCCGCGGATGTAAAGATCTCACTCGAGGGCAACGTGCTCTCGATCCACGGCCACAAGCAGCAGGTCGCCGAAGAGCGGACCGAGCGGGTCCATCGCTACGAGCGGACCTACGGTCAGTTCGAGCGGACCTTCACCCTGCCCGCGTCGGTGGATCCCAACACCATCAAGGCGACATACGACGTCGGCGTCCTCACCGTCACGCTTCCCAAGATGGAACGCGCGCGGCCGCGGCAGATTCAGGTCGAAGTTGGTTCAGCGACCGATAACGGCAAGACGCGCTAAGCGGCTACGTAGATAAAGAATCAAAAGAAGAGGGCGGCCCTGCAATCCGGGGTCGCCCTCTCGTTGCCTCCGCCTGGATGATTCCCCACATGGTATCATACCGAGGCATGGTAAACGATTACCTCGTCGCGGCTCGCTCCTCGCGTCGCCGACTTCGTCCAGCGATCACATTTGCCGCGACGTTGATCGTGGCATTCCTCATCGCCGAAGTGACCGATTCCTGGACGTTCCATCACTTCGCCTATCCCGCGATCTACGACCGACCCTGGGGCCGCATGCTGCGCCTCGCCGGCTACGTGCCGCTGTGGGCGCTCATCGCGCTCGCATTCGTGCTGCACGACTGGAGACCGCGACTCCGGGCGACGCTGTGGAGCGCAAGCCGTCGCGGACTGCTGCTCTTCGGTGCCGTCGCGCTGGCCGGCCTCGCCGCCGAAGTTCTCAAACTGACGCTGCGTCGCGAACGACCCGGGCTCACCGACGGCGCGCACGTCTCCCGCCCCTGGGCCGACCATCCGTTCTCGAGCGCCCAGCTCGGCCTGCCGAGCAGTGAGGTCGCGGTCGCATTCGCCGCCGCGGCGATCCTGGCACGGATGTTTCCCGAAGCCCGCGGTCTCTGGTATGCCGTCGCCATCGGCTGCGCGCTCACGCGCGTCGTCAGCGGTGCCCACTTCATGAGCGACGTCGTGCTCGGAGCGTTGGTCGGCTACCTGGTCAGCGTCGGCCTCTGGCCGAGCACCGCGGCCACGGCATGACCATTCCCTACCCACACATTTCGCCGGAAGTCTTTCGGCTAGGGCCGTTCGCCGTGCGCTGGTACGGCGTGATGTATCTGGTTGGCTTCGTCGTCGGTTATCGCATCATGCGAGCGCGGATCAAACGCGGCCTCGTGTCCCTGACCGAGCGCGAGCTCGATGCGTTCATCGGCTATCTCGCGATCGGCATGCTCATCGGCGCGCGCCTGATGTATGCCGTCGCGTATCAGCCGGACCACTATCTCCAGGATCCCCTCGAGCTCGTTCGCATCTGGCATGGCGGGCTCTCCTTCCACGGCGCGCTGATCGGTCTGACGGCGGCCTGCGCCATCTTCGCGCGCGTGCACCGCGTTCCGTTCCTGCGGCTCGCGGACACGCTGGCGTTGGCCGGCACGCCCGGGCTGTTCTTTGGTCGCCTCGGCAACTTCATCAACGGCGAGCTGTATGGCCGCGTGACGCACGTGCCGTGGGCGATGGTGTTTCCCGCGGATCCGCTGCACCTGCCGCGCCATCCCTCGCAGCTCTACGAAGCGATCGCGGAAGGGATCATCCTGTTTCTCGTGCTCCGGGCGCTCGAGCGCCGCTCGGTGGCGCGAGGGTGGTACCGGCCCGGCCTGCTCGCGGCCGCCTTCCTCATTGGATACGGCGTGTTGCGCTTTCTACTCGAGTTCACGCGGCAACCCGATTCGCAGCTCGGACTCGTGTTGGGCCCGTTCAGCCTGGGCCAGCTCTTTTCCGCGACCATGCTGATCGCCGGATGCGCGCTGCTCGCGTTCGTGCTCAGCCGGCCGCGGCCGCCGTCATCTCCCGTCCCCGAACGCGACGTTACCATCGGGGGTTTGCCGACTGCCGGTGGGATCGTGACGTAGCTCACACGCCGTCGTGTTGACCCTTTTGGAACCGAGTCGTATCATGGCCCGATGCGCAAACGTGCGGATCGGCGATGGACGGTCATGATGGTGCCGCACAGCTCGGGCGCGTCCCGCGCGGTGGAGCTGTCGCGCTTCGTGCTCACGAGCATTCTGACGTTCAGTGGCCTGGTGGCGCTTGCGCTTGTCGTGCTGTGTGGCGCGGCCGTGGTGCGCGGCATTGGCGTCACCCGTAATCGTGAAGCGCTGCACGAGCGCGCGGTGCTGGTCGCTGAGGTCGAGCGGATACAACGCGAGCTCGTCGTCCTGCGCGACACGCTCGTCGCGATGGGCGACCGCCAGCAACAACTCCGGCTCCTCGCCGGGATGAGTGTGCTCGACACCGCGGTGCAGGCAGCTGGTATCGGCGGTCCCGTAGGCGCGTGGGCCGAGCGCGATAGCGTCATGGCGCTCGGCGCGGACGGTGCGCAGGCGTGGGCCGACCGCATGGACCTGGACGGTTTGTCGCGTCGCGCCAGCATCCTGGCGCGCTCGATCGACCTGGCCTATGACTCGCTGTCGAATCATCAGACGCGCTTGATCGCGACTCCGTCTATCCTGCCGGCGCGCGGCCGGATCTCGAGTCCGTTCACGTCCGAGCGGCTGGATCCGATCCTCCACATCGTGCGGCGACACCAGGGCATGGATGTCGCCGCCCCGGCGGGTGCCACGATCGCAGCGCCCGCGGCGGGCGTCGTGACCGGCGCGCGGTGGGTGGAGGGGTATGGGAATATGGTCACCCTCGATCACGGCTACGGCGTGGTCACGCGGTTTGCGCACTGCTTGAAGATCCTCGTCGTCCCCGGACAGCGTGTGAAACGCGGCCAGGCGATCGCGCTCGTCGGCTCGACCGGCGAGTCGACCGGGCCGCACGTCCACTACGAGGTATGGGTGAACGGGAAGGCCGTCGATCCAAAAACGTTCGTCCTGCCCGAGGACCGCATCGTCGACTGAAGTCCTTCGCTCAGGCTGATAACGCGCGGTGACGGCGTTCTCGGACCGATTGGAGATCAGCCTCACAAAGCCTTCTGCTGTGCTTCTTACGGGTGTCGGACCTCCGCTCGCGTAAACGCCGCCGCATGGCGTTTGTCCCACGACGACGGGGACACCAGTTTCGCCGCACCGGTCGGTGGGGATTGATTAGCCGCACTCATGGCTTGTCTCAACAAGGCGCTCGCGGACGAGCTTTTGCAACCAGCCGCCCGGGCTTCATGTCGGGATCATCTGCGTACTAGCGCTACCGTGACTGCGGCACCAAGCTTGGAAAGGCCTCAACGGACATTGGCTGCAACACCGATCAAGGAACTGAACGATGCGCAGCCCCGGCGACGTCTTTACCGAACCGTCCAACATTGATGTCCACACCCTCAAGAATCTCGGCCCGTTGACCGAGATGGCGGGCATCTGGGAGGGGAGCCGGAGCCTCGATATTCCCCCGAAACCGCTGTCCGCACCCGTGCGGCAGTCCTTTGTAGAACACACAGAGCTGCAACCCATCGATCCACAGGCCAACGGCCCACAGCTCTTTTATGGGCTTCACTACCACACGCACATCGTCAAGCCGGGAGAGATCGAGACCTATCACGATCAGGTAGGCTATTGGTTGTGGGAGCCGGCGACCGGCAACCTGATTCAGACCATCGCAATTCCGCGCGGACAGACAGTCATGGCGTTTGGGCACGCTGACAAAGACGCTACCAGTTTCGAGTTATCCGCGGAGCGCGGAGTGACGACGAATGGGATCTGCTCGAATCCGTTTCTCGAGGAAGCTTTCAGAACCCTGGCGTTTCGGATCAAGGTGGTGATCACGTCGCACGACGCCTGGACGTATGACGAGGACACAGCGCTGATCGTGCGCGGCCAACCCGACCCGTTCCATCATACGGACCATGGCGAGCTCACGAGGGTCGGCGAGCCGACCCCCAATCCGCTTGCGCGTGTCTGACAGGAGGGACCAAAACATGAACACCCGCGCCACGCTGCGAGCCTTTGCGCTCGCCGGTGCCGCCGTTGCCTGTCTGGCACCGGCGTGGCACGCCGCGATACCGGCGCCCGCCCAACAAGCGCCCGCGGACGACGAATTGACGATTGGCCAGGCGACCTTCAACGAACTCAAGGCGCGAAGCGAAATCATTGATTCGTCGCCGCTCTATGATGTTTTGCTCCCCGTGATCCAGCCGATCATGAAAGCGGCGCAGCCGCAATACGAGCATCCCTTCAAGGTCTACTTGGTCCACGAAGCCCAACCGAACGCTTTCGCGACTCCGGGGGGATACATCTACGTCGTGGATGCGCTCCTGTACTTCGCGAAAAACAAGGAGCAGCTGGCGGGAACATTGTGCCACGAGATCGCGCACGCGATCCATCACGATTCCAGGACGCTGCTCGAGAAGGAGAAGCAGCTGCGGTGGAAAGAGGTCGGCGGTGTGATCCTGATCGGACCCACGCGGGCGCACATTTTGGCGATCGCGCTGCTCGGCAAGCTCCATTCGGAGCTGTACTCACGCGAGGCGGAGGCGCGCGCCGATTTGACCGGAGCCGACGTGTGCGCCGCGGCCGGTTCCAATCCGTGGGGTTTGGTATGGCTGTTTGAAGACTTCAAAGCCGCAAGAACGAGAGACATCCCCCAGTTCCTGTCGGACCACCCGAGCGACCAGAATCGCATCAACGCTTTGGAACAGCATTTCAAGAGCAATCCTGCCGTCTTCGGGCGCTTTGACTCGAACCGGCAATCGGCGACGCCGTTCGAGGCCCCGAAACGAGCACCGGTGGTGTTCCTGCGCTGAACGTCCGATTAAGCCTCGCCAGTCGGCGGGGGCTTTGTCGTGTATCAGGATTAAATGGCCTTTCGACTCACACGCGCCCGACCACTCCGGTCGCAGTTTCGCCGCATCGTTCGCAAAGAGCTCGAGGCAGCAGCCGGCGAGTTGCGCCAGGGCAGACCGTCTCAGGAAGCCATCCACGAGGCGCGCACGAGCGTGAAAAAGGTGCGCGCGATCCTCCGGCTGCTCCGCGACGAGC